>NZ_JBHWBP010000217.1:0-12923 GCF_042735575.1 Streptomyces sp. NPDC059564
GCGCAGACGGGAGAAGCACGACGGGGTGCGGCGGCCGGAGTGGGCCTGGGGCGGCAGCGGGGACGCGGTGGTGCGGTGCGTCGATCCCGGTGTGCGGCCGGAGGGGACGCTGGGCGAGGTGCTGCGGCGGCTGGTGACGGCGCTGGAGTCGGAGCCGGGGACGGCGTGCCCGGTGTGCGGGGAGCGGGAACTGCGGTGGCCGACGCCGCTCGCGGGGCACGGGGCCTGGGCCGGGGCGTGGGCGTGGGACGGGCCGGTGTGCGGGGGCTGCGGGATCGTGGTGCCGAGACCGGCGCTGGCGGACGAGGTGTTGGCGGGCGCCGTCCTGGCGCATCCGACGGCGGTCCGCTCGGTCGCGGTCCACCCGGCGTCGGCGGGCGCGGCGTGAGCGGGGCCGACGCCCCTGGGATGAACGGGCACGGCGGTTGGGGTGGCTCCGCCCCGGTGCTCCAGGTGGTGCTGAACGGTTCGCGTGGTGCCGCCGAGGGGGGTGCGGTGCCGATGTCCCCTCAGGACCTGGCGGAGTCGGCGGTGGCGGCCGTCGCCGCCGGGGCCGGGGAGGTGCTGGTCCACCCGCGGACCCCGTGCGGGCGGGAGAGCCTCTCGCCCCGGGTGGTCGGGCCGTTGCTGGAGGAGATGCGCGGCGCGGGGGTCCGCGTACCTCTTTCGGTTCCGGCGGGCGTCGATGCCGAGCCGGACCCCGAGGGGCGGCGGGAGCGGGTGCGGTCCTGGACGGTGCTGCCGGACCGGGCGCAGGTGCGGTTCGCGGAGCCCGGGGCCGGGCGGCTGGGGCAGGCCCTGCTGGCGCGCGGGGTGGCGGTGGACGCCGTGGTCCCGCTGGGCGGCGGGGCCGGGCCGGAGCCGCTGGCCCGGTTCCTGGAGTGGGCCGCGCCGGACCACGGCCGGGTCCGGCTGGTGGCGGAGCTGGCGGAGGCGGACCCCGCGCTGGTGGCGGGGCTGCGCTGGCTGCCGCCGGTGCCGGTCCTGCTGTACGGGCGGGACGCGGCCGCCTGGCCGGTGCTGCGGCTGGCCGCGCGGTGCGGTGCGGGGGCGCGGATCGGCGTGGGGGACGTACTGCACCTGCCCGACGGGCAGGCGGCGCGCTCCAATGCCGAACTGGTCGCGGCCGCCCGGGACCTGCGGGGCGACGGGGCCGCCGCTACTGCGACAGCCGCGAGCCGCTGCTGAGGCGTGCGCCGAAGGCGTCGTCCGGGTTGTACAGCCCGCACTTCTTCAGGGAGAGGCAGCCGCAGCCGATGCAGTCCGACAACCGGTCGCGCAGGTCGTTGAGTTGGCGGATCCGCTCGTCGAGCTCGCCGCGCCAGTTCTCCGACAGCCGCGCCCAGTCCTCGCGGGTCGGGGTGCGCTCCTCCGGCAGCGAGGCCAGCGCCTCACGGATGTCGGCGAGCGGGATCCCCACGCGCTGGGCGGCACGCACGAAGGCGACCCGGCGCAGCGCCTCACGGGCGTAGCGGCGCTGGTTGCCGGAGGTGCGACGGCTGCTGATCAGGCCCTTGGTCTCGTAGAAGTGGAGCGCGGAGACGGCTGCCCCGCTGCGCGCGGAGAGCTGGCCGACCGTGAGTTCGTGGACGTTTTCGGGAATCTGCGGCACACCGACGAGCCTAGTCGGAGGCGCGTTGACAGACGCATGCGGCCCCAGCATGCTGAGCAAACGCTTATTCGCCGAGCGAGACAGGGGCAGGGCATGGCCGAACCGAGGATCTTCACCTCCGCCGAGGAGCTGCGCGCCGGCATCGGCGAGCCGCTCGGCCCGAGCGGGTGGCTGGAGGTGGACCAGAAGCGGATCGACCTGTTCGCGGACGCGACCGGCGACCACCAGTGGATCCACGTGGACCCGGAGCGGGCCGCCACCGGACCCTTCGGTTCCACGATCGCGCACGGCTATCTGACGCTGTCGCTGCTGCCCAGCCTGGTCCCGCAGATCATGCGGGTCGAGGGCATGCGGATGGGCATCAACTACGGGACGGACAAGGTCCGTTTCCCGGCTCCGGTGCCGGTCGGCTGCAGGCTGCGGGCCACCGCCGTGATCACGGCGGTCACCGAGGTGGGCGAGGGCGTGCAGGTCGCGGCGACGGTGACGGTCGAGCGCGAGGGCGGCGAGAAGCCGGTGTGCGTGGCGCAGTCGGTGTCCCGCTACTACTTCTGAACCGCTTCCGGACTACTTCCGAAGCGGGCGCGCGCCCACCATGCGGAGTACGAGGTCGGCGTAGAGGGCGCCGACCTCGTCGGGCGTGCGGGGGCCGGTGACGTTGAACCAGCGGGCCACGTCGATGCACAGGGACAGCACGGCGAGGGTGGTTCCGGGGACGTCGGGGACGTCGAACTCCCCCGCCCGGACGCCCTCGGTGATGATGCGGCGCACGGCGGCGTCGCTCTGGCGGCGCAGGGCCACGATCTCGCCGCGGTGCTCGGGCGCGAGCGCGTCGAGCTCGTACTGGACCACGCGCGCGGTGGTGTGGTGCGCGGCGTGCCAGCCCACGAAGGACCGGACGGCCGCGTCGAGCCGTTCGGCGGCGGCCCCGGGTCCGGCGGCCGCGGTCTCCAGGATCTCCAGCGCCTTGTCGTGGCCGAGGCGGCTGATCCGGTGGAGCAGCTCTTCCTTGGTCTTGTAGTGGATGTAGAGCGCGGCCGGGCTCATGCCGGCGCGGCCTGCGATGTCGCGGGTGGTGGTCGCGTGGTAGCCGCGCTCGGCGAAGGCGTCGACGGCCGCCACGAGCAGCCGCCGCGCGGCGTCGGGGGTGACCTCCGACCACGGCTGGTAGCCGCCGGTCTCCGCCGCGCTGTCCATCGCTCGCTCACCCTCTTCGCCGTGACAGGAAGCGACAGCCTACCGGAGGGTGAGCAAGCGCTTAGCGCTGCCGGGCTCGGCCGCGCCGGGCGGGACGCCGGTTCAGAAGGCGGAGACCCCCGTGCGGGCGCGGCCGATCAGCAGCTTCTGGATCTGGCTGGTGCCCTCGTAGAGGGTCATCACGCGGGCGTCGCGCAGCAGCTTCCCGGCCGGGTACTCGTCGATGTAGCCGTAGCCGCCGTGGACCTGGAGGGCGTTGCCCGCGGCGCGCACCGCGGCCTCGGAGGCGAAGAGCTTCGCCGTGGAGGACTCGGTGGCGAAGGGCAGGCCGCGGTCGATGAGGTCGGCGACGCGCCAGGTCAGCAGGCGGGCCGCGTCCACGTCGACGGAGATGTCGGCGATCAGCTCCTGGACCAGCTGGTGGTGGGCGATCGGCTTGCCGAACTGCTCGCGCTGGGCCGCGTACGAGACGGCGGCGTCCAGCGCCGCCTGGGCGATGCCGACGCAGCCGGCGGCCACCGACATCCGGCCCTTGGCCAGGGCCGACATGGCGACGGAGAAGCCCTTGCCCTCGGGTCCGAGCATCGCGGAGGCGGGCACGCGGACGCCGTCGAAGGTGAGCTCGGCGGTGGCCTGGCCGCGCAGCCCGAGTTTGCCGTGGATCTCGCGGCGGGTCAGGCCGGGGGTGTCGGCGGGGACGAGGAAGGCGGAGATCCCGCGGTGGCCGGGTTCGCCGCCGGTGCGGGCGAAGAGGAGGACCACGTCGGCCCAGGTGCCGTTGGTGATGAACATCTTGCCGCCGCTGACGACGTACGCGTCCCCGTCGCGCACGGCGCGGGTCGAGAGGTTCGCGGCGTCCGAGCCGGTGCCGGGCTCGGTCAGGCCGAAGCAGCCGAGGGCCTCGCCGGAGCACAGCCGGGGCAGCCAGGCGCGCTTCTGCTCCTCGGTGCCCCAGGCGGCGACGCTCTTGGCGACCAGGCCGAGGGAGACGGAGACGATGCCGCGCACGGCGGAGTCGCCGCGGCCCAGTTCCTCGGTGACGAGCGCGTAGGAGAGGTGGTCGCCGCCGGAGCCGCCGTACTCCTCGGGGACGGTCAGACCGAGGAAGCCCAGGTCGCCGAGCTTCTTCACGAGGGACCGGTCGACGCTCTCGGCACGGTCCCAGTCGGCGGCGTACGGGACGATCTCGCGCTCGGTGAACGCGCGGGCGAGGCGGCGCACGGCCTCCTGCTCCTCGCTGAGCTCCAGGTTCACGGGGCCTCCGGATGGGGCGCGGTAGCGGGTGCCGGGGCCGTTAACTAGCACCGGTAGTTTATGGCGGGGCAGGGCCTACTATGTGGCGCATGGCCAGACCGCGCAAGCCCCTCCTCAGCCGGGACCGCATCGTCGAAGCCGCCGGCGCGCTGGTGGACGCGGAGGGGCTGGAGGCGGTGTCGACGCGGCGGCTCGCGGCCGCGCTCGGCGTCAGCGGGCCCTCGCTGTACAACCACTTCCGGACCAAGGACGCGATCCTGGAGGCGGTGGCGGACGCGGTGAGCGCGCGGGTCGACCTGTCGATGTTCGACGGCGGCTCGGACTGGCGGACGGCCCTGCACGCCTGGGCCCACTCCTACCGGGACGCCCTGTCGGACCACCCGAACATCGTGCCGGTGCTGGCGCGGGGGCCGGGGCGGCGCCCGGCGGGGCTGCGGCTGGCGGACGCGGTGTTCGGGGCGATGACGGCGGCGGGGTGGCCACCGGCCCACGCGACGCGGATCGGCGCCCTGATGCGGTACTTCATCCTGGGCTCGGCGGTGGCCTCATTCGCCCGGGGTTTCGTGGACGACGAGGCGGCGTACGACCCGGTGGACTACCCGCACCTGGGCCGGGCCCACCTGCTGGCGGAGCGTCGGCGCGAGGTGGACGAGGGCGCCTTCGAGACGGGCCTGACGGCCCTCCTGGACGGCCTGAACCTCCAGTACGAGGCCCTGCGGGAGCCCTCGGAGCAGACCGGCCGGCTCCCTTCCGCGTAGCCCCTTCGGGCCGCGCGGAAAGGGAGCCGGCCGGGCCGGTCAGAAGACGACCAGGGAGCGGCCGCCCTTGCCCGCGAGCATCGCGTCGAAGGCGGCCGGGATGCCGTCGAGGGTGATGCGGTCGGTGACGAGCGAGCCGAGGTCGAGACGGCCCGCCCGTACGTGGTCGGCGATCACCGGGAGGTCGCGGGCCGGGTCGCTGTTGCCGTAGACGCAGCCGGTGAGGGTACGGGCGAAGTGGAAGATCTCCAGCGCGTGGAAGGTGACCTGCTGCTCCTTGCCGCCGATGCCGACGACCGTGGTGCGGCCGCCCCTGCGGGTGGAGTCCCAGGCCGCGCGGATGGTCTCCGCCCGGCCCACGCACTCGACGGCCACGTCCGCGCCCTGGCCGCCGGTGAGCGCGCGGATCTGCTTGGCCGTGGTCTCGGAGGCGAGCACGAAGTCGGTGGCCCCGGCCGCGCGGGCCAGCTCCTCCTTCGCCGGGGAGACGTCGACGGCCACGACCGGGCCCGCCTGGGCGATCCGGGCGGCCTGGAGGGCGGCCAGGCCGACCCCGCCGACCCCGAACACGGCCACCGACTCGCCCGGGCGGACCTGGGCGCTGTGGTGGACGGCGCCGTACCCGGTGAGGACCGCGCACCCGAGCAGGGCGGCCTCGGCCAGCGGGACCCCGGCGGGCGCGGGCAGCACGCAGTTCGCCGCGACGACGGTCTCCTCGGCGAAGGCGGCGACGTTGAGCCCGGGGTGCAGCTCGGTGCCCTCGGCGTCATGCGCGTAGACCGCGCCCACCCCGGCCAGGGCCTTGGCGCAGAGCCAGACCTCCCCGATCCGGCAGTGGTGGCACTCCCCGCAGGAGGGGGCCCAGTTGAGCACCACGCCGTCGCCCGGCGCGACGTGGGTGACCCCCTCGCCGACGGACAGGACCGTCCCCGAGCCCTCGTGGCCCAGGACGGCGGGGACGGGAACCCGCATGGTGCCGTTGGTGAGGGAGAGGTCGGAGTGGCAGACCCCGGCCGCGGCGAGCCGCACCCGGACCTGCCCGGGGCCGGGTTCGGGCAGCACGATGTCCCGTATCTCCAACGGGGCTCCGACGGCGGGCAGGATGGCGGCGCGGACCATGGTCGTCGTCTCCGTGTCTTCGGGGCGGGCGTGGCGGGTGTGACGGACGGGGCTGGCTGGCCTGACTGGCTGACGGAGCAGGCCGGACTGGCGGGGCTGGCGGGGCTGGCGGGGCTGGCGGGTCCGCTCAGAACTGCAGGGACTTGGTCTGGAGGTACTCCCCCAGCCCGTGCGGGCCCAGCTCGCGGCCCACGCCCGACTGCTTGTAGCCGCCGAAGGGCGCGAGCACGTTGAAGCGGCCGCCGTTGATGTCCACCTGGCCGGTGTCCATGCGGCGGGCGAACGCCACGGCCGTCGCCTCGTCCGCCGCCCAGACGGCGCCGCCCAGGCCGTAGACGGTGCCGTTCGCGATGCGCAGGGCGTCGTCCTCGTCCTCGTACGGGAGGATCGCCAGCACGGGGCCGAAGATCTCCTCCTGCGCGATGGTCATCTCGGGGGTGACGTCCGCGAACACGGTCGGGGTGATGAAGTACCCGTGCTCGTGCGGGGAGTCGGGCCCGCCCGCGACGAGGCGCGCGCCTTCCTCGACGCCCTTGTCGATGTACGCGCGCACGCGGGCGCGCTGTTTGGCGTTGATCACCGGGCCGAGGCGGGTGCCCGGATCGCGGGGGTCGCCGGTGGGGTACTTGGCGACGGCGGCGGCCGCGAGGGACACGGCCTCCTCGTACTGGTCCCGCTGGACGAGCATGCGGGTGAGCGCGTTGCAGCTCTGGCCGGAGTTGCTCATGACGTCGGCGACGCCCGCCGCGACGGCCTTGGCCAGATCGGCCCCGGGCAGGATGACGTTCGCCGACTTGCCGCCGAGCTCGAGGGCGACGCGCTTGACGGCGGCGCCGGCGATGGCGCCGATCTTCTTGCCGACGACGGTCGAGCCGGTGAAGGAGACGAGGTCGACTCCCCCGTGCTCGGCCAGCGCCTGGCCGGCGACCGGGCCGGTGCCGGTCACCAGGTTGAAGACTCCGGCCGGGATGCCCGCCTCGTGCACGGCTTCGGCGAAGAGCTGTGCGGTCAGCGGGGTGTCCTCGGCCGGCTTGAGGACGAGGGTGCAGCCGGCGGCGAGAGCGGGTGCCACCTTGGCAACGACCTGGTGCAGGGGATAGTTCCAGGGCGTGATGGCCCCGACCACGCCGACCGGCTCCTGGAACACGGTGGAGTTCCCGATCCGCTCCTCGAAGGCGTACGAGGCCCCGAGTTCGGCGTAGGAGGAGGCCACGGCGATCGGCGCGCCGACGTGGACGGCCTCCGAGAAGCCGAGGGTGGCGCCGAGTTCGGCGGTGATGGTCTCGGCGATCTCGCCCTTGCGGGTCACCAGGACGTCGCGCAGGGCTCCGATGAGGGCGGCCCGCTCGGCCGGAGCCGTGGCCGCCCAGCCGGGGAGGGCCGCGCGGGCCGCGCGTACGGCCGCGTCCACGTCCTCGGCGCCGCCGGCCGGGACGCTGGCGATGACCTGCTCGTCGGCCGGGTTGACGACCTCGATCCGGTCGGTTCCGGCGGCGGGCCGCCACTCCCCGCCGATGTACATCCCGTCGTGGGCCTTCATGGCATTCCTCCCGAGCACGCACGAGCGCGTAGACCTGTAGACCTGACGTCGCCGACAGCCTACAAACTAGCGTCGGTAGTTTTCGGGGCGCCAGGGGCCGCCGGGATCAGATGATGCCGAAAAGCATCCCCGCCGCGAGGACGACGAGGGAGGTGAGGGCCGCCCATTTCACGGTGAACCGGGTGTGGTCGCCGAACTCGACCCGGGCCATGCCGACGAGGACGTAGACGGCCGGAACCAGCGGGCTCGACATGTGCAGGGCCTGGCCGACCAGGGAGGCGCGGGCGATCTCCAGCGGGGAGACCCCGTGGGCGGCGCCCGCCTCGGCGAGGACCGGCAAGACGCCGAAGTAGAAGCCGTCGTTCGACATGAAGTAGGTCAGCGGCAGGCTGAGCAGGCCGGTGACGAGGGCCATGTGCGGCCCCATGCCCTCGGGGATGGCGCCGACCAGCCAGTCGGCCATGTGCTTGACCATGCCCGTACCGCTGAGGACGCCGGTGAAGACGGCGGCCGCGAAGACCATGCCGGCGACGTTGAGGACGTTGTCCGCGTGGGCGGCGATCCGGGCCTTCTGGTCGGGCATGTGGGGGAAGTTCACGGTGAGCGCGAGGGCGGCGCCGAGCAGGAACAGCACCGGGATCGGCAGCAGCTCCATGATCATCGCGGTGAGCAGGGCGACGGTCAGGCCCGCGTTGAACCAGTAGAGGCGGGGGCGCAGGGTCGGCCGGTCGGGGTCGAGGCCCTGGAAGCCGTCCCCCTCCTCGGGCGCGGTGGCGGTCGCGGCGCCGGGGGCGGAGCCGCTGTCGGACCCCGCACCACCCTCGGAGCCGGAACCCCGCACGCCGGCCTCGGTCCCGGCGCCGGCCTTCCCGCCCGACGCCCCCGCTCCCGAACCGGCGGCCACCAGGGCCTCCTGCTCGATCTCCTCGCCGGGCAGCACCAGGGAACCGACGCGGCGGCGCTCCCTGAGGCCCAGGACGTACGCCAGGACGAAGACGGCGAGCAGCCCGGCCGCGAGGGCGGGGATCATCGGGACGAAGATGTCGGCCGCGTCCAGCTTGAGCGCGGTGGCGGCCCGGGCGGTGGGACCGCCCCAGGGCAGGGTGTTCATCACGCCGTTGGCGGTCGCGGCGACGCCCGTCATGACCACCAGGCTCAGGCCGAGCCGCTTGTACAGCGGGTACATGGCCGAGACGGTGATCATGAAGGTGGTCGAGCCGTCCCCGTCGAGCGAGACGATCGCGGCCAGTACGGCCGTGCCGACCACGACCCGCATGGGGTCCGCCTTGCAGAAGCGCAGGATGCCCCGGACGATCGGGTCGAACAGGCCGACGTCGATCATCACGCCGAAGTAGACGATGGCGAACATCAGCATGGCGGCGGTCGGGGCGAGCTTGCCGACGCCGTCGATGACGTAGTCCCCCAGGTGCGCGCCCTTTCCGGCGAACACGCAGAAGAGCGCGGGAATGAGGACGAGCGCCGCGATGGGCGACATTTTCTTCAGCATGATCAGCACCAGGAAGGTGGCGATCATGGCGAAGCCGAGGAAGGTCAGCATGCAGGGAACGTAGGTGCCGCGCACTTACGCCAACAAGACGTCGGCGCGTGAGCAATACGAGCAAAACCCCAGCTCAGGGCAGGGGTGCAAGCTCTACGGGGAAGCCGTTGAGCACCGCCGTGCCGGAGAGCGGGTCAAGCCGGGTGCCGTCGAGGAGCTGGTTGACGTTGGCTCCCGGCGCGGCTCCGGCCACCGTGAGGCGGGTGCCGGCCCGGTCGTGGCCCCAGCCGTGCGGGAGGCTGACCACCCCGGTGCGGATGGTTTCGGTGACCTCGACGGGCACGTCCAGGCTGCCGCCGTCGGCGGTGACGCGGGCCCGGCCGCCGTCGGTCAGACCGAGCCGCTCCGCGTCGCGCGGGTGGACCTGGAGGGTGCAGCGGTTGGAACCTCCGGTGAGGGCCGGGACGTTGTGCAGCCAGCTGTTGTTGGACCGCAGGTGGCGGCGGCCCACGAGCACCAGGGCGGCGGGGCGGTCGGCGAGCGCCGCGCGCAGCCTGGGGAGCTCGGCCGTGATCGGGTCCGGGAGCAGCTCGATCCTGCCGCTGCGGGTGCGGAGCACGCCCGGGAGCCGGGGCCGCAGCGGGCCCAGGTCGATGCCGTGCGGGTGGGCGAGGAGCCTCTCGAGGCTGAGCCCGTCCGGCTGCCCGGCGGGGTCGAACATGTCCCCGTAGGGCCCGAGCCGGAGCATCAGGTCGAGGCGCCGCTCGGGGCCGTTCTCGCCCGTGAGGAGCGCGGCGAGGCGGGCGGTGTCCGCGCCGTGGAGCGTGGAGCGGCGGTCGGCGGTCTCCCTGGCGAGGGCGCCCTGGACGGCCGACTCGTCGACGGCGGACGGCTCGGCGGTGCCGTGCGCGCCGGAGACGGCCAGGACGAGGCGTGCGTGGATCTCGCATTCGTCGAGCCGGCCGGCTTCCAGGGGGATGGCCGCCCTGGTGTAGCGGACCTGGTTGCGGACGGCGAAGCCGTTGAAGGCGAAGTCGTGGTGCGCGCTCTGGGACGGGGGCGGCGGGGGCAGGACGACGTGGGCGTGGCGGGAGGTCTCGTTGAGGTACGGGTCGACGCTGACCATGAAGTCGAGCCCGGCCAGGGCGGCGTCGAGCCGGTGGCCGTCGGGGGCGGACAGCACCGGGTTGGCGGCGATGGCGATCAGGACGCGGACGCGCCCTTCGCCCGGGGTTTCGATCTCCTCGGCCAGTGCGGCGATGGGCAGTTCGCTCTTGGCCTCGGGGTGAGCGCTGACCCGGCTGTGCCAGCGGCCGAGCGCGAACCCCCGCCCGGGCCCGGCGGGGCGGGGGCGCGGGCCGGCCGCCGCGAGCGGGAACAGGGCTCCGCCCGGCCGGTCGAGGTTGCCGGTGAGGATGTTCAGCACGTCGACCAGCCAGCTGGCGAGCGTGCCGTACTCGACGGTGCAGCTGCCGATCCGCCCGTAGACGGCGGCGGTGGGCGCGGCCGCGAGCTCGCGGGCGAGGCGGCGGATCTCGTCGGCCGTGAGGTCGCAGGCGGGGGCGACGGCCTCAGGAGTGAAACGCTCGAGAGCGTCGGCGAGTTCCCCGAGCCCCTCGGTGTGTTCCGCGAGCGCGCCGGGAGCCGTGAGCTTCTCGGTGAGCAGGGTGTGCGCGAGCGCGGCGAGCAGCAGGGCGTCGCTGCCGGGGCGGGGCGCGAGGTGCCGGTCGGCGAGCCGGGCGGTGCGCGTACGGCGCGGGTCGACGACCACGAGGGTGCCGCCGCGTGCCCGCAGCGCCTTGAGCCGGCCGGGGAAGTCGGGGGCGGTGCACAGGGAGCCGTTGGATTCGACCGGGTTGGCGCCGAGGAGCAGCAGGAAGTCGGTGCGGTCGAGGTCGGGCACCGGGATGGCGAAGGGGTCGCCGAAGAGCAGCCCGCTGGAGACGTGTTTGGGCATCTGGTCGAGGGTGCTGGCGGTGAAGAGGTTGCGGGTGCCGAGGGCGCCCACCAGCAGCGGCGGGTAGAGGGCGCCGGCCATGGTGTGGACGTTCGGGTTGCCGAGGACGACGCCCGCGGACTGCGGACCGTGCTCCCGGAGCAGGGCGGGGACGGCGGCGGCGATGGTGTCGTAGGCCTCTTCCCAGGTGGCCTCGCGCAGTTGTCCGTCGCGGCGGACGAGGGGGGTGCGCAGCCGGTCGGGGTCCGCGTCGAGCGCGCCGAAGGCGGCCCCCTTGGGGCAGACGAAGCCTCGGCTGAAGACGTCGTCGCGGTCGCCCCGGGCGCCGGTGACGGTGGTTCCCTCGATGGTGAGGGTGAGGCCGCAAGTGGCTTCGCAGAGCGGGCAGATGCGCGGGGCGGTGCGGGGCATGGGCCCTCCAGGGGCGGCAGGCGGCGGCGCGGGCACACGGGGCGCCCCGAGCATACCGACCGGTAGGCACGGAGGGGAGGGGGTCGCACGGGCCGCCGCACCCAGGGCCGGTCAGTCCAGCACCCGCGCCAGGTAGGCGTGCATCATCGCCCGCGTCTCGGCGACGATCGCGGGGTCCCCCGCGGGGTCGGACCGGAAGGCCAGCTGGACGAGCGCGTCGGTGGCCTCGACGGCGACCAGGACCGCCCGCTCCAGGGTGGCGTCGGGGGTGAGCCCGAGGTGGCCGCACAGCAGCCGGGTCAGGCGCTGGGCGACCTGGTGGTTGGGGTCGGCCGCCGGCCCGTCGGCGGGCGGCGCGGGCACGCCGAAGTCGACGAGGGCGAAGCCGGGGACGCTGCGCTTCATGGCCAGGTACTCGTCGAGGACCGCGTCCACGACGGGCCGCCAATGGGTGGCCGGGAGGAGGGCGAGGCGCTCCTGGATGCCGTCGGCGTAGCGGTCCAGGTTGCGGTGGGCGAGGGCGACGGCCATGGCCCGCTTGTTTCCGAAGAAGCGGTAGACGGACCCGATGGGCACTCCGGCGCGCAGGGCGACGGCGCGGGTGCTGAGGTTCTCGTAGCCGGTCTCGTCGAGGAGTTCGGCGCAGGCGTCGAGGATCCGGGCGAGGCGGTCGGCGCTGCGCTGCTGGACCGGGGTCCGGCGCAGGGGGTGGGCGGGAGGCACGGGGTCCATCATGCCGCTCCTGGCGTGTGGGTCCAGCGGCCCTGGCGGCCGCTCCTCAGTTCAGCAGGAGGGTGAGGCCGCCGAGGGTGTACGTGACCATCAGCGCGAGCAGCGGCAGCTGCCCGGCCACGGCCCTGGCGGGCGGGAAGAGGCGTACGGAGCGGTCGTGCGCGGCGATCACACCGAGTACGTGCCCGGTGACGACGGCGATCACCTGGAGGGCGGCCAGGCCGCCGGGACCCAAGGGGGGACTGGGATCGGGGGCGTTGTCAGTGCCGAGTGCCATGATGACTGTG
Organism: Streptomyces sp. NPDC059564; assembly: GCF_042735575.1. Taxonomy (NCBI): domain Bacteria; kingdom Bacillati; phylum Actinomycetota; class Actinomycetes; order Kitasatosporales; family Streptomycetaceae; genus Streptomyces; species Streptomyces sp. NPDC059564. The sequence goes on from NZ_JBHWBP010000217.1 coordinate 12,366, forward strand.
CGTGGTCCTTCGGTCACCAGGAGGGAGAAGTAATGGGCGACGAGATAGCCGAGGGCGATCGGTACGAGTGAGTGCGCGAAGGCCGTCAGCGGGCGGGGGTGCGGGCCGCTGACGAGGCGGGTGGCCGCCGCGCACAGGCAGTAGAGGGTGGCGACGAGGGCGATGGAAGCGAGCAGTCCGAGCGTGGCCGCGGGGGTGCGGCCGAGGGGGGAGGTCTGAATGGCGTTGATCCAGGCGGGGTTGTCGGAGTAGCCGTCGTAGGCGGTGGAGCCGAGCAGGACGCAGACGGTGGCGACGAGTCCGGGCCGCTCGGGCGTCGCGTCGAGTCCGTGGAAGGGGTTGCGCAGGACCAGGCGGCCGTCGCCGCGGCGGCCGAGCGGGGAGAGCCGGGCCAGGAGGTCGGAGTAGGCCTCGAAGGCGTCGGCGTCGGCGAACCACCGCTCACCGAAGCGGGCGGCGAGCAGCAGGTGGAGGGCGGTGTATCCGGTGAGGGCGATCAGGAGGGTGGTGGTGGATGCGGGATCGGGAGCGACGAGTTCGAGCCAGGTGACGCCGAAC
>NZ_JBHWBP010000218.1:0-12810 GCF_042735575.1 Streptomyces sp. NPDC059564
GCCCTGACGCGTGTGCCGCGACCGCTACTCGGTCTTGATGGCGGTCAGCATGTTCAGCCGGGCGGCGCTGCGGGCCGGCCACATGGCGGCCAGGACGCCGACCAGTCCGGCGAGGAGGAAGAAGATCCCGATCCGGTCGAAGGGGATCACCAGCTCGTAGCCGGGGACGGAGCCCGCGATGGTCTTGCCGCCGGCCCAGGCGAGGAAGACGCCGACGCCGATGCCGAGGACCGCGCCGAAGAGCGAGATGACCACGGCCTCCAGGCGGATCATGTTCTTGACCTTGCCGCGGTCGAGGCCGACCGCCCGCAGCATGCCGATCTCCTGCTGGCGCTCGTAGACGGACATCGCGAGGGTGTTGACCACGCCGAGGACCGCGATGATCAGGGCCATGCCGAGCAGGCCGTACATGATGTTCAGGGCCGTGTTGATCATGCCGGCCATCTCGTTGCGCATGGCCTCCTTGTCGGAGACCTTGACCGCCGGGTTCTTGCCGAGGGCGTCGACGACGGCCTGCTGGCTCGCCTCGGAGGCGCCGCCGGAGGTCTTGACGAGCACCTCGGGCAGGTACTGGGACTCGTTGTGCGAGGCGAGGATCTTGTTGTCGAGGACGTAGTCGTCGAGCTGGTCCTTGCCGTCGAACAGCGCGCCGACCTGGAGCTTGCCCTTCTGGCCGTCGTCGTACTCGGCGTCGACGGTGGAGCCGACCGACAGGCCCTGCTTCCTGGCCTCCTTGTCGGAGACCATCAGCTTGCCCTGGCCCAGGGAGGCGAGGTCGCCGGCGGTGGTCTTCACGGTCAGCACCGCGTCGAGGGCGGCCGGGTTGACGCCGCTGACCGTCTGGAAGGTGCCGCCGATCCGGACGCTCTCCATGGTCTTCGGGGAGACGGCGGTGACGCCCTTGCCCTTCTCCAGGGCGGGGAGCACCGACTTGTCGAGGTTCATGCCCTCGCCGGCCATGGTGACCCGGTAGTCGGCCTTGATGTTCTGCGTGCTCAGCTTGTCGACGGCCTGGCCGATGGTGATGCCCATGACCGACATCGCGGTGACCAGGGTGAGGCCGATGGTCAGCGAGGCGGCGGTGACGGCGGTGCGGCGCGGGTTGCGGACCGCGTTCTGCGCGGCCAGCTTGCCGGAGACGCCGAACACCTTCTCCAGCAGCGGGCGGACCACGGCGATGACCGGGCGCGACAGCATCGGCAGCAGCACGAACAGGCCGATGAGCAGGAAGAACGCGCCGCCGGCGATGGTGGTGCGGCCGTCGCTCTTCTGGCCGGCGCCGAGCAGGACCACGCCGATGCCGATGACGGCCAGGACGCTGCCGATGATGTTGCGCAGCACCAGGGACTTCATGGTGGCGGGCAGGTGGACGCTGCCCATGGCGGCGACCGGGGCGATCTTGGCGGTCCGGCGGGCGGGCAGCCAGGCGGCCAGCATGGTCACCAGGATGCCGATGACCAGGGCGACGAGGACGGTCGTCGGGGAGATGATCAGCGAGCCGGCCGGGATCTTCGCGTCGAAGAGGTCCATCGCGGAGCGCATGGCCACCGCCAGGCCGATGCCGCAGGCCAGACCGACGACGGAGGAGATGAGGCCGACCACGCCCGCCTCGGCGAGGACGGAGCGCTTGACCTGGCCGCGGTTGGCGCCGACGGCGCGCAGCAGGGCCAGCTCCTTGGTGCGCTGGGCGACCAGCATGGTGAAGGTGTTGTAGATCAGGAAGATGCCGACGAAGAGGGAGACGCCGGCGAAGATCAGCAGGCCGGTGCTCATGCCGGACATGGCCCGCTCGATGTCCTTGGCCTGCTCGGCGGCCAGCGCGGCGCCGGTCTTGGCCTCGGCGCTCTTGGACAGCAGCGGCTTGATCTCGGCGAGGAGCTGGTCGGCGGTGGTGCCGGCCTGGGCGCTGATGGAGAGCTCGCGGTAGAAGCCGGGCTGGAGGTAGAGCTCCTGGGCGACCTTGGTGTCGAAGAGGACGAGGCTGCCGCCCGCGTTGACGGCGCCGTCCTCGGTGGTGAAGACGCCGGTGAGGGTGAACTCCTGGACCGGGCCGTTCGTGGCGACGCGGATCTTGTCGCCGACCCGGTACTTGCCCTTGGCGGCGCTGTCCTTGTCCAGCGCGACCTGGTCGTCCTTGACCGGCCCGGTGCCCTCGGTGAAGGAGTAGCGCGGGTCCTTGCCGTCCTTGACGGGGGCGAAGTTGGAACCGGCGTTGGCCCAGCCGCTGCCGATCAGCTTGCCCTTCGGGTCGGCGACGCCCGCGAAGCCCTGGACGCGGCCGGAGACCGCGTCGACGCCCTTGACGGCCTTGATCTTGTCGAGGGTCTGCTGGCCGATGCCGGGCTCGCCCTGCTTCTGGCCGTCCTCGCCGCGGGTGCGGCCGTAGTCGGTGACGGAGACCGCGACGCCCTCGTAGGACTTCGCGGACTGGTTGGACATGGCCTTGCTGAGGGTGTCGGTGAAGACGAGGGTGCCGGAGACGAAGGCGACGCCGAGGGTGACGGCGAGCACCGTCATCAGCAGCCGGGCCTTGTGCGCGAGGACGTTGCGCAGGGCGGTACGGAACATGGGGATCTCAGTCCTGGGGCTGGAAGTCTGTGCGGAGGGCTGTGCGGAGGGCTGCGGGGAGCCGCTGGGCGGCCCCGCTTCAGCTGGTACGGCCCTTGGCGTCGAAGGCCTTCATCCGGTCGAGCACGCCGTCGGCCGTGGGCTGGCGCATCTCGTCGACGATGCGGCCGTCGGCGAGGAAGATGACGCGGTCCGCGTAGGAGGCGGCGACGGGGTCGTGGGTGACCATCACGACGGTCTGGCCGAGCTCGCGGACCGAGTTGCGCAGGAAGCCCAGGACCTCGGCGCCGGAGCGGGAGTCGAGGTTTCCGGTGGGCTCGTCGCCGAAGATGATCTCGGGGCGGGAGGCCAGGGCGCGGGCCACGGCCACGCGCTGCTGCTGGCCGCCGGAGAGCTGGGTGGGGCGGTGGGAGAGGCGCTCGGAGAGGCCGACCATGGCGATCACGGTGTCCAGCCACTGGCGGTCGGGCTTGCGGCCGGCGATGTCCATCGGCAGCGTGATGTTCTCCAGGGCCGTCAGGGTCGGCAGCAGGTTGAAGGCCTGGAAGATGAAGCCGATCTTGTCCCGGCGCAGCTGGGTCAGCTGCTTGTCCTTGAGCGAGCCGAGCTCGGTGTCGCCGATGCGGACCGAGCCGCCGGAGAAGGTGTCCAGGCCCGCGACGCAGTGCATCAGGGTGGACTTGCCGGAGCCGGACGGGCCCATGATCGCGGTGAACTGGCCCTGGGCGAAGTCGACGGAGACGTTGTCCAGCGCGACCACCTGGGTCTCGCCCTGGCCGTACACCTTGGACAGCTGCGTGGCACGGGCGGCCACCGCCTGGGAGGTGTGGTGCGGGGCGTAGTTCATGGCGGTCACGGGGACTCCTGTCGAGCGGCTGCTGCGGTGGGGGTGGGACCGTTCCATCCTCACCGCCGCCCCCGGGGCTCCGGATCAGCCGCGGTGCCCGTTCACTGGCCCACTGGAGGCTGACCGCGAGCGGTCCCGCCTCCTCCTTTGGTATGACAGGAGCCCTGAGAGCGGACCGGGGCGGCCGCGCGGCGCGGGGCGTGGCGCGGGGGGTGGCCCGGGGTGGCGGACGGGGTGGCGCGGGGCAGCGAAATTACGTCATTCCCGTGGTGGGCGAGAGCGTCGCCCGGAACGGTGCCGACCGTGACTTATCGGCTCTGACGCCCACTCAATCACCAATAAAATCAGACAACATCGGATAGACGGCCGTCTGCCCGCCAGAGCGTTCCGGATAGGCTCGGCATAGCGTTCAAGGCTTTTCCACGGGGGCCCGCTGCGCTGCCCGGATGGTGGAATGCAGACACGGCGAGCTTAAACCTCGCTGGCCCTCGGGCCGTGCCGGTTCAAGTCCGGCTCCGGGCACTTCCGCAGCCCCTCCCGTTTATCCCCGGTGCTTCGCCGCGGCTTCTCCTAAGATCCTCCTCCAGCAGTAGGGTGCTTTCTTTGCGAGCACATTACTCTTGGAGCAAGGCTGCGCACGGTGGCCATGGAGGAGTGAGATGAGGAGCAGTAACCCGGTCTTCTCGCGACGGGGGTTCAGCCGCGACAACGGCGGCTACGCGGGCTTCGAGGCGCAGCACGCGCAGGCCGGGACCGCGACCAACCCGTACGCGACGAATCCTTACGCCACCGACCCGACCACCGGCATGCCGGCGGCGCCGGTCCGCGGCAACGTCATGACGATCGACGACGTCGTGAGCCGTACGGCCATGACGCTCGGCACCCTGATCGTGACGGCGACGCTCGCCTGGATCGCGCTGCCCGTCGACCCGGCGAACCTGAAGACGTCGTACGGCATCGCCATCGGCGCGGCGCTCGTGGCCTTCGTCCTGGCGATGGTCCAGAGCTTCAAGCGCAAGCCGTCGCCCGCGCTGATCCTGAGCTACGCGGCCTTCGAGGGCGTCTTCCTCGGCGTCATCAGCATGGCGGTCAGCACCTACGTCAGCCCCGGCGTGGTCGTCCAGGCCGTCCTCGGCACGATGTGCGTCTTCGCCGCCGTGCTCGTCGCGTACAAGATGCGCTGGATCCGCGTCAACCGCCGCTTCACCGGCTTCGTGATGGCCGCGGCCCTCGGGTTCGTCCTCCTGATGGTGGCCAACTCGCTGTTCGCCGTCTTCGGCGGCGGTGACGGCCTCGGCTTCCGCAGCGGCGGCCTCGGCATCGTGTTCGGCATCGTCGGCGTCCTCCTCGGCGCCTGCTTCCTCGCCCTGGACTTCAAGCAGGTCGAGGACGGAGTGAACTACGGCGCCCCGCGCGAGGAGTCCTGGCTGGCGGCCTTCGGCCTCACCATGACCCTGGTGTGGATCTACCTGGAGCTGCTGCGCCTGTTCCAGATCCTCTCCGGCGACGACTAGCCGGACCGCCTCACGGCACCGCACGTCACCGCACGGGGAAGGCCCCGCGAGCACACCGCTCGCGGGGCCTTCCCGCGTTGTGGAGGTGGTGGAAGGGGACGGGCTCAGCCGAACCGGCGTGCGGCTCTGCGCAGGTCGTACTCGTGGATGATCGCCTTGGCCTGGCCGTACGAGAGCTCGTGCGCGCCGAGCAGCCAGCTGACCTTCTCCTCGAACCGGACGAGGGAGGGGCCCTCGTCGACGGTGCGGAGCCAGTCGGACATCTCACGACCGGTGCACTGGGGGATTCTGTCGATCATGTTGCGGTGGGTCTGTTCGGAGAACTCTACGGACATGGGCGCCTCCGGGGGTATCGCCGTGCTGTTCTCTTCACGTCACCGTGCCGGAGAGTTCGGCCGTTGGCAATGGCGCGCGGGCGGCGCGTAAGGTCGGCCGGGTGCTCGATACCTCAGCCCTGACGGCCGCCGTGGAACGATTCGCCGACCGGCTGCGGGCCGCCCCGCAGAGCCGCCTCCAGCGCGGCGCCGCCGCCGAGGCGCTGGAACTGGCCCGGGAACTCGCCCTGCGGGCGCAGCGGCTGGAGGCCGCGGCGTCCGGGGCGGCGGGGGTGCCCGACGCGCGGGTGATGCCGGACGCGGGGATCTTCGTCGTGGGGGACCAGGTGGCGGTCGCCGGACTGGACCTCGCCGAGGCGCTGGGCGCCCTGCGGGGCGGGGATGGCGCGAAGGCCCCGTCCGAGCAGCTGGACGAGGCCGTGGCGCTGGTGGAGCGGGCGGAAGTCAGAGCGATGCGATGACGCGGTCCGCGAGGATGTAGACGTTGCTGTCGGGGTCCTCGGCGTCACCGCAGGAGAAGGTCAGCGCGTAGGCGCCGGAGATGCCGGAGCCGCCCAGCAGGACGGGCGCGGTGCCCGAACGCAGGGCCTCCGCGAGGCGCTCCGCGGTCTCCCGGTGGCCCGGGGTCATGCACAGCGTGGTGCCGTCCGTGAAGACGTACACGTCCAGGGTGCCCAGCGGGCCCGGGCGGACGTCCGCGAGGGCCGTACGGGCCTCCGCGAGCTCCTCCAGGCGGCTGACGGTGCGCTCGTGGTCGGCGCCGGGGTGCGACTGGACCGGAACGAAGTCGGGGTGCGAGGGGTGGCGCCGGCGGGCCGCGGCCAGCTCGGCCGGATCCTCCGGGTAGTCTCCCCCAGCCTCCGGCCAGGAGGTGCCCCCTGCGAGGTCGTCGCCCAGGACCGGCTCCAGGCCGACCATGTCCGACTGCCGGGGCAGGAAGACCGGGCCCTCCTCGCCGAGGCCGGGCAGGCCGCCCAGCAGCGAGGGGGCGTCGGCGGCGTCGCGGGCCTCCTGCGCGGCCCAGAAGGCCCGCGCTTCGGCCAGCTCGCGCTCGCGCTCCTCGGCCAGGGCCTCGGCGACGGCGGCTCGTATCTCCGCGGCGGGGGACGCCGCGGCGCTGCGGGCGTGCGGCACGGTCGCACCGCGCGCCTGGGCCGGAACCGCCAGCTCACCGCGCAGGGCGGTGACCTGCTTTCGCAGTCCGTGGACGGCGTGCAGCGCAGCGGCGCCCACGGCCGTGGCAGCGGCCGTGGTCAGCAGCAGGGCAAGAGACATGGCGCTCACTGACTAACTCCTGGTTGATTCGATCCCCCGACTTCCTACATCAGCTTGTCCTGTGCTGGGAATGGCGTGCAGTGCATTACGTCATGAATTGGACAGGTCTTTCGTCCTGGGAGCCCTGGGGGGATGGCGTCTGACCTGGGGAAACGCCGATCCCCCAGGATAAAGGTCACATCCTGGGGGAGATTCGGTCACAGGTCGGCCGCGACGGGATTAGATTCGACGTCAGTACAGCGCATGGATCTAGAGGATCCCTTGCGGGGCCTGGGGGCCCGCGCTGGGGCCGTACCGGACCCTCACACTGCGCTACGGAACGGCCGGTGCCTCAGCTGAGACGCTCGATCACCATGGCCATGCCCTGGCCGCCGCCCACGCACATGGTCTCCAGACCGAACTGCTTGTCGTGGAACTGCAGGCTGTTGATCAGGGTGCCGGTGATGCGGGCACCGGTCATCCCGAACGGGTGACCGACGGCGATGGCGCCGCCGTTGACGTTCAGCTTCTCCAGCGGGATCCCGAGGTCCCGGTAGGAGGGGATGACCTGGGCCGCGAAGGCCTCGTTGATCTCGAACAGGTCGATGTCGCCGACGGTCAGCCCGGCCCGCTTCAGGGCCTGCTTGGACGCCTCCACCGGGCCGAGGCCCATGATCTCCGGGGACAGGCCGGTGACGCCGGTCGACACGATGCGCGCCAGCGGGGTCAGACCCAGCTCCCGGGCCTTGGTGTCGCTCATGATGACCAGCGCGGCGGCGCCGTCGTTCAGCGGGCAGCAGTTGCCGGCCGTGACCAGGCCGTCGGGGCGGAAGACGGGCTTGAGGCCCTGCACGCCCTCCAGGGTGACGCCGGCGCGCGGGCCGTCGTCGGTGGAGACGACCGTGCCGTCCGGGGTGGTGACCGGGGTGATCTCGCGGGCCCAGAAGCCGTTCTTGATGGCTTCCTCGGCCAGGTTCTGCGAGCGGACGCCGAACTCGTCCATGTCGCGCCGGGTCACGCCCTTGAGGCGGGCCAGGTTCTCGGCGGTCTGCCCCATCGCGATGTACGCGTCCGGGATCAGGCCGTCCTCGCGCGGGTCGTGCCAGGAGGAGCCCTCGCTCTGCGCGACGGCGGCCGTACGGGCCTCCGCGTCGGCGAACAGCGGGTTGTGGGTCTCGCGGATGTCGGAGGAGCCGTGGACGGAGCGGGAGACCATCTCGACGCCGGCCGAGATGAAGACGTCGCCCTCGCCCGCCTTGATGGCGTGCAGCGCCATGCGGGAGGTCTGGAGGGAGGAGGAACAGTAACGGGTGAGCGTGAGGCCCGGCAGGTGGTCCATGCCCATCTGCACGGCGACGATCCGGCCCAGGTTGCTGCCCTGCTCGCCGCCCGGCAGGCCGCAGCCCAGCATCAGGTCGTCGATCTGGCGCGGGTCCAGCTCCGGGATCTTCGCCAGGGCGGCCTGGACGATCGTGGCGGTCAGATCGTCCGGGCGCATGTCCTTGAGGGACCCCTTGAAGGCGCGCCCGATGGGAGAGCGGGCGGTGGAAACGATGACGGCTTCGGGCATCGGGACTCCAAGGGGTGCGTCGTTGCGGGACCGCAAGCGAAGTTACCGCCCCGTACGGTCGAGGTCACCGCCCTTGCGGTGTGATGCCGGTCCCCTTTTCCGGGGCTCCTTCGCCTCCGGGGTGCCGATGCCTGGCTCACAGCGTCGTGCGTCCTCGAAAACCACTCGTTCCTCGCGGTTTCCTCCGGGCGCTCGCCCCTGCTCCCCAGGCGCGCCCCTGCGGCTCAGGAGCCCCGTGCGAGCTGCGGTCCGGGTCACGCCCGGCCGGGGAGGGGGGCCGGGAGGTCTTCCGCCGTCACCCGGCGCCGGCGGCGGTGCTTGAGCAGGGCCCACGGGCCGCGGGCCGCCGTGACCTCCGTGCCCGCCTCGCCCGCCGCCGCGGACGCCGCCTTCGCCACCGGCAGCATGTCCTCGTCCCGCGACACGTCCAGCCGGTCCGAGCCCGGCCACAGGCCCAGCGCCGCGCACAGCGTCGGCAGGATCGCCATCGCGGCCGTCGCGTACCCCTCCGTCGAGGGGTGGTAGGAGTCCGGGCCGAACATCTCCCGCGGGTTCGCCGCGAACTCCGGCCCCAGCAGGTCGCCCATCGACAGGGTGCGGGCGCCCAGCGCCACCACACCGATGGTCTGCGCGGCGGCCAGCTGCCGCGAGACCCGCCGGGCCATCCACCGCAGCGGCTGGTACACCGGCTCGATCGTGCCCAGGTCCGGGCAGGTGCCGACCACCACCTCGGACCCCGCGAGCCGGAGTCTTCGTACCGCCGCGGTCAGCAGCCGGACCGACTGGGTGAGCGGCATCCGCCGCGTCACGTCGTTCGCCCCGATCATGATCACGCACACGTCCGGCGGCGGCGCGTCCCCGTCCAGCAGCAGCCCCACCTGGCGGTCCAGGTCGTCCGACATGGCCCCGGACTGCGCCACGTTGCGCAGCTCCACCGGCCGCTCCGCCACCGCCGCCAGCCCGGAGGCCAACAGCGCCCCCGGCGTCTGGCGGGCCCGGCGCACGCCCAGCCCGGCCGCCGTCGAATCGCCCAGCATGCCCATCCGCAGTGGCCCCGGACTCAGTTCCGGTCCGGAGAACTCGCTCCCGTACAGGCCGTCCGCCCGCGGCGGATCCGGCAGCCCGGTGCCCACCGTCCGCTTCGCGAACTGCACCTCCGCCAGCACCAGCCCCACCGCCGCGACCCCGACCAGTCCGAGACCGCCTCCGCCGTACGCTGCCCCCGCCGCGATCCGGCGGGCCGTTCTCGCCCTGGACACCCTTCAGGCCACCTCCATCGGTCTTGTTGACCTTCCTGCCCCGTACGGACGGTCGGCCAATCCCTTTCCGCATACTCTGGCCGGACCTCCCGGAGAACCCGTGGAGTCCCCTCCCTGGAGAACATGGTGCAATTCCACGACTCGATGATCAGCCTCGTCGGCAACACCCCGCTGGTGAAGCTCAACCGTGTGACCGAAGGCCTGCAGGCCACCGTCCTTGCGAAGGTCGAGTACTTCAATCCCGGCGGATCCGTGAAGGACCGGATCGCCGTCCGGATGATCGAGGCCGCCGAGCAGAGCGGTGCCCTCAAGCCCGGCGGCACCATCGTGGAGCCGACCAGCGGCAACACCGGCGTCGGACTCGCCATCGTGGCCCAGCAGAAGGGCTACAAGTGCATCTTCGTCTGCCCTGACAAGGTGTCCATGGACAAGATCAACGTGATGCGCGCCTACGGCGCCGAGGTCGTGGTCTGCCCGACCGCCGTCGACCCCGAGCACCCGGACTCGTACTACAACGTGTCCGACCGCCTCGCGCGCGAGCCCGGCGCCTGGAAGCCCGACCAGTACAGCAACCCGAACAACCCGCGCTCGCACTACGAGACCACCGGCCCCGAGCTGTGGGAGCAGACGGACGGGAAGATCACCCACTTCGTCGCGGGCGTCGGCACCGGCGGCACGATCTCCGGCACGGGCAACTACCTGAAGGAGGTCAGCGGCGGCCTCGTCAAGGTCATCGGCGCCGACCCCGAGGGTTCGGTCTACTCCGGCGGCTCCGGCCGCCCGTACCTCGTCGAGGGCGTCGGCGAGGACTTCTGGCCGACCGCCTACGACCCGAACGTGACCGACGAGATCATCGCGGTGTCCGACAAGGACTCCTTCCAGATGACCCGCCGCCTCGCCAAGGAGGAGGGCCTCCTCGTCGGCGGCTCCTGCGGCATGGCGGTCGTGGCCGCCCTGCGCGCCGCCGAGGGGCTGGGCCCGGACGACGTGGTCGTCGTCCTGCTGCCGGACAGCGGCCGCGGCTACCTCAGCAAGATCTTCAGCGACGAGTGGATGGCCGGACACGGCTTCCTGGAGGAGGCGGGCCCCGCGGCGCGCATCGGCGACGTCCTCGCCGACAAGGAGGGCGGCATCCCCTCCCTCGTCCACATGCACCCCGAGGAGACCGTCGGGCAGGCCATCGAGGTCCTGCGCGAGTACGGCGTCTCGCAGATGCCGATCGTCAAGCCGGGCGCCGGCCACCCGGACGTGATGGCCGCCGAGGTCATCGGCTCCGTCGTGGAGAAGGAGCTGCTCGCTTCGCTGTTCGCGCAGCGCGCGTCCCTCGGTGACCCGCTGGAGAAGCACATGAGCGCGCCGCTGCCGCAGGTCGGTTCCGGCGAGCCCGTCTCCGAGCTGATGGCGGTGCTCGGCGAGGCCGACGCGGCGATCGTGCTCGTCGAGGGCAAGCCCACCGGCGTCGTCAGCCGCCAGGACCTCCTGGCGTTCCTTGCCAAGGGCGCGAAGTAGACACCCGACGCGCAAACGGTACGGGCCCGACATGTGACGGCAGCACCGGCTTAACACGGCTCCGGCACAGTGGTGGTCGTCGGCAGGGAACACCGGGGAACCGGACACCCCGCCGGCGCCACGAACGGCGTCGGCGCGCCTCCGGAGCGGCTCCCGGACAGCGCGGACGCCAGGGACGCGGACGGCCCTGACCCGGCCCGTATCCCACACGGGGACCGCCGTCGTCCCGCCCCCCGGGCAACCGGGGGTGCCGGCGGTCCCCGCATTACTTTTTGAGCCCGGGCCGGGAACTCGCCCGCGGGGACGAAATCCACGGGGCCAAAACCAGCCTCGCCGGCGTTTGAGGCGCGGGGTCTGGGGCGGAGCCCCAGGGAGCCCGGCGCAGCCGTTCAGGTCACGGGGTCTCGGGAGCCCGGCGGAGGCGCCGCGTGGCGTGGGCGAAGCTCACGCCCAGGATGCCCGCCCAGGCGACCAGCAGCCCGCCGATGCCCGCCTGGGCGGCGCCGATCGCGGACAGCGGGATCGCCAGCACCAGCGTGACGATCGCGAAGCCGAACCGTTCCCCGAAGGCGGCCGCCGCCGAGTCCGCGTCCTGCGGTCCGCCGCGCGCCGTCCGCAGCCGCTCCTCGGCCAGCCGGCGCCTGACCTGCGTGTCGACCTTCTCGACGAAGGAGTCCACGAGGGCGGCCTCGTACTCCGGCCCCAGCTCCCGCCGGGCGTCGAGGGTGGCGGCGAGCTCCTTCTCGAGCTCCTGGGCCTGCGGGGAGTGGGCTGCGGCTGTCATGCGCCCACCGTAGGAACCGGCGGAGCCCCCGGCACTGGGGGTAGCCCCCGTATCCGGATCGCGGTCGCGGGTTGCCGAGCTGCATAACCACATGCAGAGTGCACCGTGACTGAATATCTCACCGGGGACGGGACGGAGGGGACGGCAATGAGCGACAGCCCGGCCGCACGGCTGCAGAAGCTGTTCGAGGGGCACCGGCTGACGCCGACCCAGCGGCGGATCGCGCACTGCATGGTGCGCGGCGCGGCGGAGGTGCCCTTCCTGTCGAGCGTGGAGCTCGCCGAGCTGGCCGGGGTGAGCCAGCCCTCGGTGACCCGCTTCGCGGTGGCACTGGGCTTCGACGGCTACCCGGCGCTGCGGCGCCACCTGCGCGAGGTGGCGCCCGCCGGGCGGCCGGAGCCCGCGCGCGAGGACTCGTACAACGAGTACCAGCAGGCCGTCCAGGGCGAGATCGAGAACCTGCGGCGGCTCTCGGCGGTGCTCGCCGATCCGGCGCCGGTCGAGGAGGCGGGCCGGGTGCTGGCCGGGTCGGCGCCGCTGCCGGTGCTGGGGCTGCGGGCCGCCTCCTCGCAGGCGCGCGGGTTCGCGTACTTCGCGGCGAAGGTGCATCCCGACGTACGGCTCCTCGACGAGGGCGGCTCCATGCTCGCCGACCGGATCGACGCGGCGGCCGCCGCCGGGGCCTCGGCGCTGCTGTGCTTCGCGCTGCCCCGCCACCCCCGGGAGGTCGTCGAGGCGCTGGACCACGCACGGGCGGCCGGGCTGACCGTGGTGACGGTGGCGGACTCGGCGTTCGCGCCCGTTGCCCGCCACAGCGACCTGCTCATCCCGGCGCCGGTCGGCACCGGGCTGGCCTTCGACACGGCGTGCGCGCCGATGCTGCTGGGGCGGGTGCTGCTGGAGGCGATGGCGGACGCCCTGCCGGACGCGCAGGCCCGCCTGGAGGCCTTCGACGCGCGGGCCGCTGCGCGGGGGCTGTTCGTGGAGTAGCCCCCGGCGCCGCTCCGGGGGCTCCGCCCCCGCACCCCCGCGCCTCAATCGCCGGCGGGGCTGGATTTTGGCCGACGTCCGCTCGCACTTACCGCCTGGCGCGCGGCATTGGCCGAGACCCCGCGCCCCCGCGCCTCAACCGCCGGCGGGGCTGGGTTTTCCCTCGGGCAGTCGGCCAGG
>NZ_JBHWBP010000219.1:0-12781 GCF_042735575.1 Streptomyces sp. NPDC059564
GGGACTCCACCTCGCTGCGCTCGGTGGGCTCTGCTGCGCAGAGCAGAGCCCACCCTTCGGGTGGGGGAGTTCTCCGCTTCGCTCCGAACTACTGCGGGCTTGGGCAGGGATGTACCTCGCTGCGCTCGGTGGGCTCGGCTGCGCCGAGCAGAGCCCGCCCTCTGGACGGGGGAGTTCTCCGCTTCGCTCCGAACTACTGCGGGCCTGGGCAGGGATGTACCTCGCTGCGCTCGGGGGGTTCGGGGGGTTCGGCTGCGCCGAGCAGGGTCGGCCCTGTGGGCCAGAGTCCTGCGCTTCGCTTCGGACTATGGCCCACTTGGGCAGAGTTCCACCTCGGTGCCTTGGGGTTTGGGAGCATGGGTTGGGCCGGCGTGGTGAGTGCGGATGTTTTCGAACCTCTAGCAGACCAGGGTGGGGGTAAGCCGATTGGGGATGGCGGGGTGTTCCCAGGGGCGGCGGAAGGTCCGGGGCGAGGGCCGGGTGGGTCGGAGCTGGGTGGGGGCGACGATCAAGATTCAGGTTCAGAGGTGCGCTTTTGGGTCTTCAGCTGGACTTCAGAGGTGGCCTATCTCTGCTGGGGGAGGGCTGGAGGGTGTTAACGGCGTTAATGGGGGTGGGGGGCTGTGATTCAAAGTGGTTTGGGGATAGAGATAGGAATCAGTCAGATTCTGCGTGGTTATGGACACCGTGTCCGGGCGGAGGGTGTGTCGGGGTTGTGGGGTCGGGCTGTTGGGGGGCGGGGTGGGTTGGGGGTTTGTTGGGGTCTTCGAGTTGGGGAGCGCGGCAGCTGACGGCCTATAGAAGGTACGGAGATGCGTTGTCGCAGGTCAGGTGGGGTGCGGGGGGAAAGTTATGTCCCCTCAGAAGGGACATAACTCGGGGGATGTGTCGCTGGTAGGGGGACAGAACTGCTGCAAAACGTCAGTGTGGCTGACGCTTTTTCGGCTAAAACGTCGGGGAGGCTGACGTTCTTGGGGAGATACGTCGGTTAACTGCGGGAGGGGAGGGTGTGGTTGGGTCGTGGCGCCGGGAGGGGGCCGGAAGCGGCTGTGGCCGAGATGTGTCCCTCCTGGGGGGACACAAGACACGCCGAACGTCAACGAGCGTGACATTAGTGTCACCCTTGTTGACATACTCTCTCTGCAGATCAACGAAGTGGAGAGCATCCTCGTGTCATCAGAGCCACAGCGCCGTCGGCCGAGTCCGTCGCGCGCGCCGCGTCCTGATCTCCCCGTTGATGACGCGATCTCGGCCTGGAGTCAGCCGCTGGCTCCGGTCAAGGATCTGGACAGCCTCGCGAAGCGGTACCCCAGTCGGAAGCTCACCCTGGACGGCGAGCGCAAGCCGCTGGAGTTCTACGGGACGCAGAGTCAGCCAAATGCGTTTTCGATGGACAGCCTTGAGTTTTTTCTGGTGATTGCCCAGTACTTCAGGGAAGCCTTGCCCCTGAGGCTCATCCTGCTGCTGATCGCCTGTCAGCGGGCGGGGGGGCGGATTCCGCTTACTCAGGAGGAGATGGCTACGATCCTGGACGTGAGCCGGACAAAGACGTCGGAGGCACTGCACACTGTCATGTCTCATGGGATCGTCTTCAAGGTGCGGCGGGGTGTGTACCAGTTCAACCCGCCTTACAGTTACCGGGTGGCTGAGTTCATCCCGGGTACCGAGACGGCGGGTGAGTTCGTGAAGGTGGAGCAGCACAGCACCATCTCGCAGATTCGCAGTGATACGAGTCTGCCCGACCTGGTGCGCTTCCCGTCGCTGGACCACATGCGGCAGGCAATCGAGGAACTGCGGGCCGAACGGTCCAAGGAGCGCGCTGCGCGTCGGCTGAGCCGGGCGCAGCGCAAGGAAGAAGGGACAGCTCAGTGAGCACCTTGCGATTCGCTGCGGTCAACGCCGACGGGCTTCTCTCCGACCTCGACCTCCCGCCGGCGGCGTACCGCGTGCTGCTGAAGCTGCGTTCGCTGAGTGAGCCCGGGGGGCGGATCCTCATCGATCAGGCCACCATCGGGGGGCTGCTGGAGCTGAGCCGGCCGAGCGTCAACGCGGCGCTGCGGAGCCTGGAGCTCGCGAAGCTCGTGCGGAAGGTCAGGAACGGGGTCTACCAGATCAATCCGATGCTGGCCGGGTACAACTCCTTCGAGGACGCCGTCGCCGCGGTGAACGGGATGCCGGCCGAGGAGCGGCTGGACGCCCGGGGGTATGTCGCCAGTTACCACCAGGCGGTGGCGGCATATCAGGACCAGCTGGCGGAGCAGCGGAAGAAGCGGGCGGCGCAGGCCGCTGCGAAGAAGGCTGCGGAGTCGAAGCGGCGGAGGACGTTGCACGCCGTGGGGTGAGGCCGTGCCCTGGGCCCCTGAGGGGGCTCTGAGGGGGTTGTGAGCGCGTTGGAGGGTCCCGGGTATATCCCGGGACCCTCTTTGGGTTTGGGGGGCGCTGAGGGGTGTTTGGGGCTTCTTAGAAGGCGAAGTCGATGTAGTCGATGTCGGTGAATTCGACCAGGAGGGACGTGGCGCGGGCGCCGTTGTCCTTGAAGTAGATCTCCTGGAGTGCTTCGGCGGTGATGTGCCGGAGTTGGGCTTCCGTGGCG
Organism: Streptomyces sp. NPDC059564; assembly: GCF_042735575.1. NCBI lineage: Bacteria > Bacillati > Actinomycetota > Actinomycetes > Kitasatosporales > Streptomycetaceae > Streptomyces > Streptomyces sp. NPDC059564. The sequence goes on from NZ_JBHWBP010000219.1 coordinate 2,594, forward strand.
CCGGATTCCTGGGCGGTGAAGAGGCGTTGTGCGTACTCCGGGGGGAGGTGCTGGGTGATGCGGCGCATGCGGCCGTCGTCCGTGGTGCCGGGGGCGGCGGTGAAGCCGAAGCGGGCGCGGGTCTCGACGACCAGTCCGGTGGTGCGGGCCGCCTGGTCGCGGGCGCGCTTGCGGACCAGGGGCTGCCAGCGGCGGCGTACCTCCGCCTCCAGGCGGGCGGCCAGTTCGGGCTTGGGCTGCTTGATCTGGTTCTTGACGTAGCGCTCGACCGTGCGTTGGGAGATGTTGAGGGTTGTTGCGACTTTTTTTGTTGATTTGAGCTGTTTGAGGAGGAAGCGCATTTGGGCGCCTGCTGATTTGGGGATCGGGCGGGTGAAGTGCGGTTCGTCGGCCTTGGTGAGGCTGTCTGAGATGTCGGACATGGGGTGTGGTTACTCGCCGTCTGCTGCTGCGTCGTGGCCCTTGATGTGGCGGGCGGGGTTGAGGCCTTCGTCGAGCATGCCGACGGCCCACAGGAGGGGCTGGGTGCCTTCGTGCTTGACCATGCCCGGGCTGACACCGAGGCGGAAGCCGCCGGGGAGCGGCTTGCCGTCGGGGGTGCGGGGGAGGAAGTCCAGGGGGCTCGGGCCGGGGGAGAGGTAGACCGCGCAGTCGGAGAGGACCGCGATGGGGTGCAGGCCGGCCGCGGTGGAGAGCTTGAGCATCTTGCGGTGCATGTTGACGCGGGCCGTGGAGATCACGGCGGCGCGGATGTCAGGGCGCCAGGTGGGGCGTTCGAGGGCGGGCCAGGGTTCGCCGGGTCGGTAGCCGGCGCCCTGGGGGCGTTCGCGGAGCTTGCCGATGCCGCCCTTGACGGTGGATTTGATCGCCGAGAGGACCGAGGTGGGGAGGGGGTTGTTCTGCTTGTGCGTGGACATCGCCTCAAGGAACTCCGGCTCCGTGAGGGAGGGGGTGACGCCGAGGTCGGCCATGGTGGCCATGTAGGCGTCGCGGAGGCGGGTGTACCAGGCGTCGAGGTAGGGGGCGTGGTCCGGGCGGAGCCAGGCTTCGGTGGGGCGGACGTCGTGGCCGAGTTCCTGGGCGTAGGCCAGGGTCGGGGTGGCGTACCAGGCCGGGCCGGTGGGGGGCTTGCCGTGGGGGGTGAAGGGGCTGGGCAGCCGGGGGTCGTGGGGGAGGGCGGAGAGGTCGGCCAGCCAGCAGCCGGGGGTCTTCGGGTCGAAGCGGGGGTGCGGGGTGTGCGTGGCGGGGCCGAGGCCGACGGTGAGGCGGTTCGCGGCCGCGGCGAAGGCCATGTTCACGTCGATGCCGACCGCGTGGGTGGCGGCGCACTCCGTGTCGGTGAGGAGCTCCGGGTCGCGGATCCAGTCGTAGGCCTCTTCGTCGAGGACCTGGTCCGGGGTGCGCTGGTGGGAGCGGGGGTAGAGGGAGGCGACCACCGGGTGCTCGTCGGGGGCCTCCGGGGGGGCCGGGTCGACGGGGCGGGTGAGGGAGCCGGCGACGGGGGCGGACTCCCATGCGTTGGTGTCGGGGTTGCGGGCGGCTCGGGTCGGCGGGCGCAGGGCCGTCATGAGTTCCAGGCCCGTGACGGCGGTCGAGCCGCGGGGGGTGAGCACGCGGGCGGCGTACGTGGTGAGCAGCTCGGCGAGTTCGGGGGCGGAGAGGTCCGCGGTGTCCTCGCCCCAGGCGCGGCCGTCGAGGGCGCCCCAGGGGAGGACGGCGAGCTGGACGCACTGGCGGCCGGTGGTGGGGGAGGCCGGGCGGTAGATGCGGGCCCAGGGGCCGAAGCCGCGGCGGGTCAGCTGCCATTTGGCCTTCGTGAGCTCGCGGACGGCGGGGTGGTTGTCCGGGAGACGGAGGGCGCGGCGGTCTTCGAGGGTGAGGGGGAGGCCGAGCCGTTCCACGGCGGGGGCGGTGAGGACGAGGAGGGGGTCGCCGTCCTTGCCGTTGCGGTGGAGGCGGGGGGCGCGGAGGTCGGCGTCGGGGCCGAGGGCCCAGGTGATGAGGGCGGGGAGGTTGGAGGTGGGGTGGGGGAGGAGGACGCCGCCGGCGGCGTGGGCGTGGCCGGTGCCGTCGAGGACGGCCAACGGGCCGTTGCCGGACAGGGGGAGGGGGGGCTTGGGGGTGGCTCGGGCGCGGGGGGCGTTAACGGCGTTAATGGTCGCCCGGGGGTGGGGCGGGGCGTTAACGGCGTTAACGGCGTTAACGGTCGCCTGGGGTGAGGGCGGGGTGTTAACGGCGTTAAGGGTGTCCGGCGCGGAGGGCGCGGAGGCGTTAACGGCGTTAACGCCGTTAACGCCGTTAACGGTGGGCGGCGCCGGTTCCGGGGCTTGGGCCGGCGTGGGGGTGGCGTTAACGGCGTTAACGATCGGCGGCTGCGGGGCCTGGGCCGGTGCGGGGGTGGTGGCGTTAACGGCGTTAACGGCGTTAACGGTCGGGTGTTCCGGCTGCGGGGTTCCGGCGGGGGGCGGGGCGGTGTTAACGGCGTTAATGGGGTGGAGGGACGCCAGGCCTTCCAGGAGGCGGGCGTAGGCCGCTCGTTTGGGGGGGCGGGGGGCGGTGCGGCCGGTTTCCCAGGAGGTGACGGTTTCGCGGCGGACGGCGAGGGCCCTGGCGATCTGGTCCTGGCTGAGGCCGGCGGCTTCGCGCAGGCGCTTGCGCTCGTCGGGGGTGGGGAGCCCGTCCTGGGCGGCTGCTTCTTCGAGGAGGGCGTCGACCGCCGCGAAGAGGGTGGCCTGTTCGTTCGTCTCGCTCATGGTGCCTTCAGCCTATGTGAAGCGCACTGCTGAACGCACGCGAACCGCACGTGGGGGCGTTAACGGCGTTAACGGCGTTAACGCCCCGGCGTCGTTCAGGCCGCGCAGGCGGGGAGGCCGCCGTGGAAGGCGACCATCTCCGAGAAGAGCTCCGCGATGTCCAGCGGGTGGCCGGGTTCCGCGCCCGCGGCCTCGGCGTAGGCGCGGTGGAGGTTGGGGACCAGGCGCTCGCTGTCGAGGAGGGCGGAGAACGGGCCGAGGTGGGCCTCGTGTGCCGTTTCCAGCGGGGTGAGGCCCGCGGCGATGCCCGCGGCGGCCAGCTCCTGGACGTGGCGCAGGTAGGCCTCGGTGGTGTCGAGGAGCTCGATGCCGCCGACCGGGCCGTGGCCCGAGACGATGGTCCGCGGGGCGAGGGCGCGCAGCTTCTCGATGACGGCGAGGGAGCCGGAGACGGAGCCGGTGAGGCAGAAGGGCGTGGCGCCGGACATCACGATGTCGCCGGTGAACAGGACCCGCTGTTCGGGCAGCCAGACGACGGAGTCGTTCTTGGTGTGGGCGGTGCCCAGGTGCATCACTTCGGCCCGGATGTCGCCGAGGTGGAGGGTGATCGGTTCGCGGAAGGTGAGGGTCGGCAGTTCGACGCCGACGTCGCCCCAGCAGACCTCCGGCCACAGCCCGGTGAGGTGTAGTCCCGCGAGGTCCATCTCCGCGCGGGTCGCCTCGTGGGCGATGATCACCGCTTCGTCGGCGAAGAGGCGGTTGCCGAAGGTGTGGTCGCCGTGCGGGTGGGTGTTGATCACGAAGCCCGGAGCGTACGGAGTGACCCGCGCGACCGTGTCCTTGAGCGCCTTGGCGCGCGCCTCCGTGGCGGCCGTGTCGATCAGGGCGGGGCGGCTGCCCGCGGTGATCAGGCCCGCGTTGTTGAGGCACCAGCCGCCGTCCGGCTGGATGTACGCGTAGACGTCTTCGGCGACCTCGCGCAGCTGCGGGGCGGACGGGGATCGTTCGGTCACTGCTCTCTCCTGGATGAGGGCCTCTACCGGGTGGACGCCAGGGCCGGGCTCGCTCCGGGCCGGGTGAAGAGGCGGTTGTAGTAGACCAGCGGCTCGGCCCCGCCGGCGGAGACGGATTCCACGCGGCCGACCAGAATGCTGTGGTCCCCGCCGTCGAGTACGTCGTGGAGGGTGCAGGCGATCCGGGCGGTGGCGTCGGGCAGGCCCGGGAGGCCCAGCTCGCAGGGCTCCATGGGGCTGCCGGCGAACTTGTCGTGGCCGGAGCGGGCGAAGCTGCTCGCGATGTCGGCGTGCTCGGCCGCCAGGACGTTGACCAGGAACCGGGTGCCGGTGACGAAGGCTTCGTGGCAGGAGGCCGTCTTCGCCGGGCAGACCAGGATCAGGGGCGGGTCGAGGGACAGGGAGCTGAACGAGCTGGCGGTGAAACCCCAGCGCTGTCCGGCCCGGTCCACGGTGGTCACGATGGTGACCGGGGTGGGCACGTGCGCCATCGTGCGGGCGAGGTCGACGGGGTCGATGGGGGGCAACGGTCCTCCTGGCTCTGGAGAGTGCGGGTTAACGGCGTTAACGGCGTTAACGCCGTTAACGGGTGGCGCGGACCACCATGGCGGCGTTGAAGCCGCCCCGGCCACGGGCCAGGACCAGTGCCGTGCGGAGCGGTCCGGGCCGGCGGACCTCGGTGACGAGGTCGATCGGGCAGTCCTCGGCGGGGGTGCCCGCGTTGATGGTGGGCGGGATGACCTGGTCGCGCAGGGAGAGCAGGGCGGCCGCCAGGTCGAGGGAGGCGCCGCCCGCGGCGAGCCGGCCCGTCATCGTCTTGGGGGCGGTGACCGGCACCGCGTACTCCCCGAAGAGGCCGGCGATGGCTTCGGCTTCCTCGCGGTCGGCGGTGCGGCGGCCCGCCGCGTCGGCGAAGACCACGTCGACGTCGGCGGGGGTGAGGCCGGCGTCGCGCAGGGCCAGTTCGGCCGCGGCGCGCAGGCGCGGCGCGGCGCCCGAGCCGGGGGCCGGGTCGAAGGTGGAGGCGTAGCCGGCGACCGTTCCGTAGATCTCGGCGCCGCGCTCGCGGGCGGCGGCCGCGTCCTCCAGGACGATCAGCGCGCCGCCCTCTCCGGCGACGTGTCCGTCGGCTTCGGCGGAGAACGGCAGGAAGGCGCGGGCGGGGTCCTCGCTGGTGCTCAGCTCGCCGCCGGCGAGGTGGGCGGCCCAGCCCCAGGGGCAGATGGAGGAGTCCACGCCGCCGGTGACGACGAGCTGTACGCCCTTGCGGACCTGGCGGCGGGCCTGGGCCACCGCGTCGAGGCCGCCGGCCTGCTCGGCGACGAGGACGCCGCTGGGGCCGCGGAGGCCGTTCTTGATGGAGATCTGGCCGCTGTTGACGGCGTAGAACCAGGCGAAGGACTGGTACGCGCTGACGTACTGGCCGCCCTTGCTCCACAGGGCCTGGAGTTCCTTCTGGCCGAACGCGAAGCCGCCCGCCGAGCTGGCGGTGATGACCCCGGCGGCGAAGTCGGGCAGCTCGGACGGGTCGACGCCCGCGTCGGCGAGGGCCTCGTCGGCGGCGGTCAGCGAGAGCCGCGTCATGTGGTCGGTCTGGGGCAGCAGCCGGCTGGGGATGTGTGCCGCGGCGTCGAACCCGGGTACCTCCCCGGCGAGCTTGGCCGGGTACGGGGAGGCGTCGAAGCGGCCGACGGGGCGGATGCCGCTCTCGCCGCGCAGGACGGCCGCCCACCAGGCCTCGGTGCCGAGCCCGTTGGGGGCGGTGACGCCGATGCCGGTGACGACGGGCGCCGCGGCCGGGGCGGGGGTCGTGGCGCCGGGACGGGCTGCGGTCTCGGTGGTCATGCGGCATCTCCCAGGCGCGGGCGGGTCAGGATCATGGCGCTCTGGAAACCGCCGAACCCGCTGCCGACGCTGAGGACGGTGTCGGTGCGCTGCTCGCGTGCGGTGAGCGGGGTGTAGTCCAGGTCGCAGGACGGGTCGGGGGTGTGCAGGTTGGCCGTCGGGGGCACGGTGTTGTGCTCGATGGCCAGGGCGCTGGCGGCGACTTCGAGGGAGCCGATCGCTCCGAGGGAGTGGCCGATCATCGACTTGATGGAGCTGACGGGGACCTCGTAGGCGCGCTGTCCGAGGCTGCGCTTGAAGGCGGCCGTCTCGTGGCGGTCGTTCTGCTTGGTGCCGGAGCCGTGGGCGTTGATGTAGTCGACGGCGGAGGCGTCGAGGCGGGCCTCGTCGAGGGCGACGGTGATCGCCTCGGCCATCTCCACGCCGTCGGCGCGCAGTCCGGTCATGTGGTACGCGTTGCAGCGGCCGGCGAAGCCGGCGATCTCGGCGTAGACGTGGGCGCCGCGCTTGCGGGCGCTCTCCAGCTCTTCCAGGACGAGGACGGCCGAGCCCTCGCCGAGGACGAAGCCGTTGCGGGTGGCGTCGAAGGGGCGGGAGGCGGTCTCCGGGTCGTCGTTGCGCGGAGAGGTGGCCTTGATCGCGTCGAAGCAGGCGACGGTGATCGGGGAGATGGGGGCCTCGGTGGCGCCGGTGACCATCACGTCGGCGCTGCCCTCGCGGATCAGTTCCACGGCGTGGCCGATGGCGTCGAGCCCGGAGGTGCAGCCGGTGGAGACCATGGACACCGGGCCCTGGGCGCCCACGCGCCAGGCCACTTCGGCCGCCATCGAGCTGGGCACGAAGTAGTCGAACAGGTGCGGGACGGCGAGGGTGTGGTCGACCTGCCAGGTGCTGCCGCCCCGGCTGACCGCGTTGTACTCGACGTCCAGGCCGGTGGTGCAGCCCACCGCGCTGCCGAGGGTGACGCCGGTGCGCGTCGGGTCCAGCTCCGCGCCGGCGAGTCCGCTGTCGCGCAGGGCCTCGTCCGCGCTGACGAGCGCGAACTGGGCGGCGCGGTCGAGGCGGAGGGCTTCCTCGGCGGTGAACCCGTGGTCGAGCGGGTTGAAGTCGGCTTCGGCGGCGATGCGGGAGCGGAAAGGGGAGGCGTCGAACAGGCTGATGGCGCGGGTCGCGGTCCTTCCGGCGGTGAGCAGGGACCAGAACTCCTTGGTGCCCACCCCCCCGGGCGCGACCACGCCGATTCCGGTGATGACGACGCGTCGGCTCATTGGGTGTCCTTCACGGTGAGTCCTTCTGCTGTGCTTCCGGTACGGCGCCGGCGCCGCCCGCCTCTCGCGACCTGCTGTCGTCCGAGCCTGGGAAACCCCGCTCGATGCCCGATCGAGGTCCGATGGTGGGGAGGCGGGATCCCGGTCCAGGCGTCCTGGCGCGGCCGTCGCGAGGCTGCCTCGAGTCCGTTTCCAGCACGGGGCCGGACCCTGCCGGGAGGTCACGTAGTTGAGCGTCGAGGAGTGTGCATGTCGCAGCCGCGCGTATGGGTGGTCACCGGGGCTTCGCGGGGGCTGGGCCGGGCCGTCGCCGAAGTCGTCCTGGAGGCCGGCGACACCGTCGTCGCGACGGCCCGCGACGGCGCGGCGCTGGACGGCCTCGTGGAGCGCTTCGGTGACCGGGTCGTCCCGGTGGCGCTCGACGTCACCGACCGGGCCGCGGTGTTCGCCGCGGTGGCCGAGGCGGCCGAGCGCGCCGGGCGGATCGACGTGGTCCTCAACAACGCGGGGTACGGTCTGGCCGGCGCCGTCGAGGAGGTCGGCGAGGCCCAGGTCCGCGACCAGTTCGACGTGAACTTCTTCGGCGCGCTCTGGGTGACCCAGGCCGTGCTGCCCGTGATGCGCCGCCAGGGCGGCGGCCACCTGTTGCAGATGTCCAGCATCGCGGGCGTCACCACGTACCCCAACCTCGGCATGTACTGCGCGAGCAAGTGGGCCCTGGAGGCGGTCAGCGAGACGCTGGCCCAGGAGGTCGCGGGCTTCGGCGTCAAGGTCACGCTCGTCGAGGCGGGGGAGTTCCGCACCGACTGGAGCGCGGGCAGCATGGTGCGGGCCACGCCCAAGGCCGCGTACGACGAGGTGCTCGCCAAGCGGCGGCACGGTCTGTCGGGTGCCTACGCGCACCTCCAGCCGGGCGATCCGCGCAAGGCGGGCGAGGCGCTGCTGAAGCTGGTCGGCGTGGCGGAGCCGCCGCTGCGGGTGCTGCTCGGCAACGGGGCCGCGGACCTGGCGCCGAGCGTGCTGCGCGGCCGGCTGGCGCTCTGGGAGGAGTGGGACGCGCTGGCCCGCACCACCGACTTTCCGCCGGAGGCGGGGGCGTGAGTCTGGTCGCCCAGGAGCTGGTGGCGGCGGCCGGGCGGCGCCGGGCGGCCGGGCCCCGGGCCCGGGCCCGTTCCGGGGGCGCGGCGGGAGGGCGGGTGCTGCGGCTCCGCTCGGCGCTGCGCCGGCTGCCGCTGGGCCTGCTCGCCTTCGCGCAGGCCTTCGCGGTGGCGTGGACCGTGTACCCCCGCACCGAGGCGCCCGCGCCGCAGCCGGGTGACCACGCCTGGTGGCACGGTTCGGGTCCCGTCGAGCCGGCGGCCTTCCGGCCCGGGCTGTTCCTGGCCCTCGTCACGGTCGCGTTCTGCCTGATGCTGCCGCTGCTGGTGCTCGCCGCGCGGCTGCTGCGGCGCCTGGTGGGGTCCGGCGGCCGTGCGCTGCCCGCGCAGCTGGGCTTCGCGGCGGCCGCCACGGCCGCCGGCGCGGTGGTGACCGTGCCGCTGGTGCTCGTGGCGCGGGCCTTCTCCCCGGTGGCCGGCGGGCCGCTGGGGGCCGTCGTCGCCGCGGACGCCGTCACGGCGCTGCGGCTCTGCGCCCTCGCCGCCGTGCTGCTCGTGTTCGCGGCCGGTGCGCCGTGGGCGGCCGGGGCCGGTGCCGCGTCCCTTCGGAGAGAATCCGGATCCGTGCAGGCCGAATCGTCGTAACGCCCTCAAGGTGGCGGCCGCCGGAGGAGCGGCGGCCCTGTTCCCGTGGGACCGGTTGACCGGCACCGGTGCCGAGGCCGCGGCCGGCTCCCTCGCCACGGCGGAGCCTGCGCCCGTCGTGCCCTTCGCGCCATGACCTGGGGCCCGTACACGGGCCAGTACCTGTACCACTGCCACCGGCTGGGCCACTCGTCCGGCGGGCAGATGGGGCGGATCGACATCGTCGCCTGACCGGCGGCACGCGAAAGCGGTACGCGGGGGCGGGAGGGGTGGGGTCACTCCTCCCGCCCCCGCGTACGGGTGCGTCAGCGCTGGGGGTCCGTCTCCGCGGTGCGGGCGTCGATGGCCTTGCGCAGGGACGCGGCCACGGCGAGCACGTCGGCGTCGCTGAGGCCGGGGTGCAGCGGGAGGCACAGGGTGCGGTCGGAGACCCAGTCGGAGGCCGGGAGCCGGGTGTCGGGCGTGCCGTACGTCGGGACCTTGTGCAGGGGCGCGTAGCGGAACGTCGTGTAGATCTCGTCGGCCAGCAGGTCGCCGGCGACCTGGTCCCGGATCTCGGGGGACATCTGCACCCAGTAGAAGTAGTGGGTGGACTCGTGGCCCTCGGGGAGGTCCGGGGGAGTGAGCAGCCCCTCGATTCCGGCGAGTTCCCGGTCGTACAGGGCGACGATCTCCTGGCGGCGGGTCACCATCTCGGGGAGCCTGCGCAGCTGCACGGAGCCGATGGCGGCGGTGAGGTCGTTGCCGATGACGCGCCGGCCGGGCTCCGGGATGTCGAGTTCCCACCAGCGGGCGGAGACCTTGGCGTAGCCGAAGCCGCTGGGCTGGGCGAGCCCGTGGTAGGCGAGGCGCCGTACCCGGGCGGCCTGCTCGGGGTCCTTGACGTAGATCATGCCGCCGTCGCCGGTGACGAGGACCTTCATGGCGTCGAAGCTCCACATGGCGAGGTCGCCGAAGGTGCCGACGGCCTTGCCGTCGACGCGGGAGGCCACCGAGCAGGCGGAGTCCTCGATGAGCGTGATGCCGAGCTCGCGGCAGCGCTCGGCGATGCGGACGATGTCGCCAGGGTAGCCGCCGTAGTGGAGGACGACGACCGCCTTGGTGCGGTCGGTGAGGACGCGCTCGACGTCCTCGAGGGTGGGGTTCAGGGTGCGCGGGTCCACGTCGCAGAAGACGGGGCGGCCGCCGCTGGTCACGATCGCGTTGGCGGCGGCGAGGAAGCTGAGCGAGGGCAGGACGACCTCGTCGCCTTCCTCGAGGTCGAGCAGCTCCGTGGCGAGGAAGAGGCCCGACGTGCCCGAGTTGATGAACACGACGTGTTCGGGGGCGACGCCCAGGTGCTCGGCGAAGGCCGCCTCGAAGGCCTTGGTCCGGGGTCCGTGGCCGAGCCAGCGGTCCTGGAAGACCTCGGCGACAGCCTCGAGCTCCTCGGCACCCACCTGGGGCTGAAAGAGGTTGATCATGGCTGCCTCTCAGTAGCGGTAGTGGTCGGGCTTGTACGGGCCGTCGACGTCGACGCCGATGTAGGTGGCCTGTTCGGGGCGCAGGGTGGTGAGTTTGACGCCGA
>NZ_JBHWBP010000220.1:0-12773 GCF_042735575.1 Streptomyces sp. NPDC059564
GACCCTCCCCCGAGGAGGGTCCACCGCCCTTCGGCGTATTTCCCTTTCCCCGCGAAACGGTCACCGGACAGCCTCCCCGGCGCGCATCGGCCGCGCGCGGGAAGGGCGGTACCGGCGATCATGGTGCGGGAGCCGGGGCGATCCCGGGGTCCCTGGAGCACACGATGGGGGAGCGGGAGAACCATGTGGAACGGTGACGAGCTGGACCTCGGCGCGTATCTGGTGCGGATCGGGATGGGCGGTGAGGACGGAACCCCGCCCGGGGAACTCCGGCCGGACCTCGAGACGTTGTACGCAGTGCACCGGGCCCACACCGCCGCCATCCCCTTCGAGAGCCTGGACGTCCTGCTCGGCCGCCCCGTCGCGCTGGAGGTCAAGGCCATCGAGGACAAGCTCGTGCACGCCCGCCGGGGCGGCTACTGCTACGAGCAGAACTCGTTGCTGGCCGCCGCCCTGGAGCGGATCGGCTTCGAGGTGTCCGGGCGCGGTGCCCGCAACCGCACCCGGGGGGACGCCCTCCTGCCGGTGACGCACGCGGTCCTGATCGTCACCATCGAGGGCCAACCGTGGCTCTGTGACGCCGGATTCGGCTACCTGGGCCCGCGCGAGCCCCTCCCGCTCGCGCGCCCCGGCGTCGAGGTGCGCCAGGGTGGGTGGACGTACGCCGTTCACCCGGAGGAGGACGGCATCCTCGTGCTCCGGACCCTCTACGGCGGCGCCTGGCGGGACTTGTACGCCTTCTCCCCGCAGCGCTACCACCCCGTCGACTACGTCCTGCTCAACCACTACAGCTCCTCGCACCCCCTCTCCTCCTTCGTGGGACAGACCATCGTGCAGCACCCCGGCGAGGCCGCACGCGTGAGACTGGTGGGACGGGAGCTCACCCGCCTGTACCCCGACGGGCGGGCCGAGACGCGGTCCGTGGCCGCCGACGAGCTGCTCGCCCTGCTCGACCGGGAGTTCGGCATTCGGCTGTCCGAGCGGGATGGGGCGGAACTGGTACGGATCCACCGCTCCGGGGACTGACCCGGGCCGTGCCTGGCCCGTACGATGGCGCGGTGCTGGTCAAGTGGATTCGCTGCACGGTGACGGACCGACGCGGGTTCGAGCGGGGGCAGCGAAAATGGGCGGGGCTGCCCGGCGAACCCGGATTCCGGGGGCAGGGCGGCGGCTGGAGCCGGGGCCGGCAGGGGGTCGCGCACGTCTTCGCGTTCTGGGAGAGCCGTTCCTTCTACGACTCCTTCATGGCCCGCTCGCACGACCGGCTCGCGGCATCGCAGAACGGCACCTACACCAATTCCCGGGTGACGCTCTTCGACCACCGCTTCGACGTGAAGACCGGCTTCGAGCCGCGCTTCAGCGACGCCGACGTGGTCCGGGTCGCGCACACCCGGGTGCGGGAGGGTCGTCTCGAACACTTCGCCCTCATGCAGGAGAAGGTGTGGAATCCGGCCATGGCCGGGTCCCCCGGCATGATCCGCGGCCTCTTCGGGGAGGCCCCCGGCCGGGAGTTCCTGGTGCTGTCGATGTGGCGAGCGGCGGCCGAGCACGGCAAGTACCGGCAGGAACGCGTCGAGCGCCTCTCGCTGCGCGCCCAGACCGAAGCCGATGTCGAGGCGCTCACCGGGGACGTCGTCGACCTCGAACCCGCCTGGACGGTATGACCGTACGACGACCGACAGCGCGACCGGCGTGCCCGGGGCGTACGCGCCCCCATGGCCGAATAGGGTCGTGGAATGGTACGACCACGGCGCATCGTCCTTGTCCGGCACGGGGAATCGGAAGGCAACCTCGACGACACCGTCTACGAACGGGAGCCCGACCACGCCCTGCGGCTGACGCGTACGGGCCGCGAGCAGGCCGCGGCGGTCGGGCTCCGGTTGCGTGAGCTCTTCGGCGATGAGCACATCAGCGCGTACGTCTCCCCGTACCGGCGGACCCTGCAGACCTTCCGCGAGCTGCGGCTGGACCCCGCCCGGGTGCGGACGCGGGAGGAGCCCCGGCTGCGCGAGCAGGACTGGGGCAACTGGCAGGACCGGGACGACGTGCGGCTCCAGAAGGCGTACCGGGACGCGTACGGGCACTTCTTCTACCGCTTCGCCCAGGGAGAGTCGGGCGCCGACGTCTACGACCGGGTCGGGTCCTTCCTCGAGAGCCTCTACCGCAGCTTCGAGGCCCCCGACCACCCCGAGAACGTGCTGCTGGTGACGCACGGGCTGACCATGCGGCTCTTCTGCATGCGCTGGTTCCACTGGTCGGTGGCCGAGTTCGAGGCCCTCTCCAATCCGGGCAACGGTGAATTCCGGGTGCTGATGCTAGGACCGGACGGCCGCTACCGGATGGACCGCCCGTTTGAGCGGTGGACCACACCCGAGCCTTATGACCTGGACGGCTAAAGTGACGCGGGATGACCGCTGACTCCACTCCCGAAAGGCGCTACGCACGCGCCACGTCCAGCCTCAGAGGGCTGGCACTGGGGGACGCCCTGGGCTCCCAGTACTTCGTCCCCGTGAACTACCCGCTGCTCAAGCGGCGCGAGCTGCCGGCCGGCAGCGAGCCCTGGCAGTGGACCGACGACACCGAGATGGCCTGCTCGGTGGTGGCCGTACTCGCCGCGCACGGACGCATCGAGCAGGACGCCCTGGCCTCTTCCTTCGCCCACCACCACGACTTCGACCGCGGCTACGGTCCCGCCGTCAACCGGATGCTGCGCCTCGTCCGGGAGGGTGAGGACTGGCGCACGCTGGCCGCGGAGCTGTTCAACGGCCAGGGCTCCTGGGGCAACGGCGCCGCCATGCGGATCGCGCCCCTCGGCGCCTGGTACGCGGACGATCCCGAGCAGGCCACCCACCAGGCGGAGATCTCCGCCTACACCACCCACCAGCACCGCGAGGCGGTGTGCGGGGCGATGGCCGTAGCCGCCGCGGCCGCGCTGGCGGCGTCCCCGGACGGCCCGCCGACCCCGGCGGACCTGCTGGACGGGGTCATCGCGCTGGTGCCGCGCAGCGCCGTGGGCGCGGGCGTGCGCCGGGCACGGGACATGCTGGACTACGGCGACGCGACCACCGTCGCCGCGGTGCTGGGCTGCGGTCGGCGCACCAGCGCCCACGACACTGTGCCGTTCGCGCTGTGGTCGGCGGCGAGGTCGCTGGGCGACTACGAGCGGGCGTTCTGGACCACCGCGCAGGTGGGCGGCGATGTCGACACCACCTGCGCGATCGTCGGCGGGGTACTGGGCGCGCGCGGGGAGGCGGTGCTGCCGCAGGCCTGGCTGGCGCGGACCGAGGCCCTTCCGGCCTGGCTGCCGGAGTCGGCGTCCTGAGCGGACGGGCCGGGCGGGTGCCGAGCGCGTCCTGAGGGGTTCCGCGGGCGGTGCGGCGTACGAAGACCCGGGCGCGGTGGTGCGTCCCGAGCCCGGGCCTTCGTACGGACTTTGTCCAGACGTTGGTGGTCAGGCGGCCGGACCGGCCTTGGCGGCGGCGCCGTTGAGGGCCTCCAGGTCGCTCTTGCGTACCCGGATCACCAGCAGCGCGGTGACCAGGGCGAGCCCGGCCATGGCGACGGCGGCGACGAAGGCGCTGGAGATGCCCTGGGCGAGGACGAGGTCCCCCCACGGGTCCGGCAGCCGCCCGCTCTGCTTGAACGCGGCCAGCTGGGCCGGATCGGCCTGCGCCATGAAGGCCGGGACCTGCTTCTCGGCCTCCTCGCGGCCGGCCGTCCCGAAGACCGTGACCAGGATGGACAGGCCGAGCGAACCGCCCACCTGCTGGCTGGCGTTGAGCAGCCCTGAGGCCGCTCCCGCCTCCCTGGGCGACACCCCGGAGACGGCGGTGAGGGTGAGGGTCACGAAGTTGAGGCCCATGCCGAAGCCGAAGAGCAGCATGGGGCCGAGCACCCCGGAGACGTACGTGCTGTCGGTCTCGATGAAGCTGAGCCAGGCCAGCCCGATCCCGGTGAGCGCGGACCCGGTGACCATGAACGGCTTGGGCCCGAAGCGGGGCAGGAAGCGCTGGGAGATCCCGGCCGCGGTGCCGATGGCGGCGGTCACGGGCAGGAAGCCGAGCCCGGACTGGATCGGGGAGAAGCCCAGCACGTTCTGCACGAACTGGACGATGAAGAAGAACATGCCGAACATGGCGGCGGCCAGGCCGAGCATGATGACGTAGGTGCCGGCCCGGTTGCGGTCGGCGAACATGCGGAGCGGGATGATCGGATCCGCGGCCCGCGACTCGATGACCACGAAAATGCCGAGCAGGACGACGGCGGCGGCGAAGGAGCCGATGGTCAGGGAGTCCCGCCAGCCGTCCTCGGAGGCGCGGATGAACCCGTAGACGAGCGCGGTCATACCGCCGGTCGAGGTGAGCGCTCCGGCGGCGTCGAACCGGCCCGGGTGGCGTTCGGACTCGTTGATGAACAGCGGTGCGAGGACCGCGATGAGCACGCCGATCGGCACGTTGACGAACAGCACCCAGCGCCAGTCGAGCCATTCCGTGAGCATGCCGCCGGCCAGCAGCCCGATCGCGCCGCCGCCCGCGGAGACGGCGGCGAAGACGCCGAAGGCGCGGTTGCGTTCGGGGCCCTCGGCGAAGGTGGTGGTGATCAGGGCGAGCGCGGTCGGCGAGGCGATGGCACCACCGACGCCCTGCAGGGCGCGGGCGGCCAGCAGCTGCCAGGGCTCCTGGGCGAATCCGCCGAGCAGCGAGGCCAGGGTGAAGAGCAGGATGCCGGTCATGAACACGCGGCGGCGGCCCAGGATGTCGCCCGCCCGGCCGCCGAGCAGCAGCAGGCCGCCGAAGGCCAGGGTGTAGGCGCTGATCACCCAGGAGAGGTCGGTGGTGGAGAAGGAGAGGGCGGTCTGGATGTGCGGGAGCGCGATGTTCACGATCGTCGCGTCGAGGACGACCATGAGCTGGCAGGCCGCGATGACGGCGAGTGCCACCCCTGGGCGCCCGGGCCGTCGGGCGGCCCCCGGTATCCGAGGCGTGTCGAGTCGGGTGCTTGTCACTGTGGATCCCCCCGAAGTGAAATAGTGAACGCATCCGTTCACTGCGGGTCCAAGGTAGGAGTCCCGAAGTAGGGGACGCAAGCGTTCACTAGGGCTGAAAATTCGTGCGAGGCGGCGGGTGCGGGCCGGTCGGAGGTAGGGGTATGACGGGTTTGGGCTGGTCGCAGGGGTCGGCGCCGGTGCGCAGACGAGGGCCGGAGCTCGAACGGGCGATTCTGGACGCCGCGCTGGAGCAGCTGGGCGCGGGCGGCTGGAGTTCCGTGACCATGGAGGGCGTCGCGGCCGGGGCGCGCACGGGCAAGGCGGCGCTCTACCGGCGCTGGTCCTCGAAGGCGGACCTGGTGGCCGAGGCGCTGTGCGAAGGGCTGCCCGAGCTGGGCGGGATCGCGGACCACGGATCGGTGCGCGAGGACCTCTACCGGCTGTGTGCGCGGATGCGGGACGTCATGCACTCGCCGGCCGGTGAAGCCCTGCGTGCGGTGCTTCACGAATGCGACCACGCTCATGCCGACCGGTTCCGTGAGGTCATCTGGAAGGGGCTGCACGAGCCGGCCCACCGGCTGATCCGGGAGCTCGTGGACCGCGGAATCGAGCGGGGGGACGTACGGCCGGACGCCACGAGCCCGATGGTCATCGAGGTGATTCCGGCCATGCTGATGTACCGGACCAAGGTGTGCGGGAGCGAATGGCCGGACTCGGAAATCGCGGAGATGATCGACGGGCTCGTGGTGCCCATGCTCCGGGTGTGAGAGGCCGGGCCCGGCCCGCGGAGGTGGGCCGAAGGGGCCGGGACGTCCGGCGGGCGGGGCGCCGCGGCGCGTGTGACCGGCGCCCTCGTGACGTGGCGCGGGAGCTTTCGCGCGGGCTCGCACGGGGCGGGCGTACAGGCGCACGGGAGGCACGCGCACGCCCCCGGGGGCACTTCGTGGGCACCCCGTGGCCCGGCCGACCGCAGGCCGGGGTGTGCAGGCGGCCCGGGGCGGCGTAACCTTGCTGGCGCCATGCCGTACGAAGCACCCACCCACACCGTCGAGCGCTCCCTCCGTGCAACCACCGGCGCCAAGGTCATCGCCGGGGTCGACGAGGTCGGACGAGGGGCCTGGGCCGGTCCCGTCACCGTGTGCGCGGCCATCACAGGTCTGCGCCGCCCGCCCGCCGGGCTCACCGACTCCAAACTGCTCACCCCCAAGCGACGCGACGCGCTGCTCGACATCCTCGAGAGCTGGGTCACCGCCCACGCCCTCGGGCACGCGTCCCCCGAGGAGATCGACGAACTGGGGATGACCGCCGCGCTGCGGCTCGCGGCGGTGCGCGCGCTGGAGGCCCTCCCGGTGCGGCCCGACGCGGTGATCCTCGACGGGAAGCACGACTATCTCGGCTCTCCGTGGCAGGTCCGTACGGTGATCAAGGGCGATCAGTCCTGCGTCGCCGTCGCCGCGGCCTCGGTGATAGCCAAGGTCCGGCGCGACCGGATGATGGCCGAACTGGGCGAACAAGGCGACGGAATCGCGGACTTCGCTTTCGCCTCGAACGCCGGCTACCCCTCGCCCGTGCACCGGGCCGCCCTCGAGGTGCGGGGGCCCACCGCGTACCACCGGCTCTCGTGGTCGTACCTCGACGCGCTGCCCCAGTGGCGGCACTTGAAGAAGGTGCGCCGCAGCGAGGAATCGACGGAGCTGGAAAACGGAGGCCAACTCGGCTTCGATTTCTGATCGCACCCACGTGCCACCCACCGGTACGTTTCGTACCGGTGTTTGATAGATATCAACTCATGCCTCTCACCCCCGCCATCGAGGAGCCTCAGATTCACGAGAGTGCCCAGGGTCCCCGCGTCACGCCGGCCGCGAGCCGCACCGCGCAGACCCCCCGCCCCGTACCTGGTCCGCGTCCCGCCGCCGTACCCCGGCCCGGACGCCCCGGTCCCGTCCGGCCCGCCCCGCCCGCGCAGCGCGCGGCACAGGCCGCCCCCGGACCCGTTCCCGCAGCCCCCACCGCGCCGTCCGTCTCGGCGGCCGTTCCCCAGGTCCAGCTGATCCCGGCCTCCGCCGAGGGTGCGCTGGACGCGGCCGAGGAGGCCGTGGACCTGCTGCTCGACACCGGGCGCGCGCCCGGCGACATCCTGGTGATCACCACTGGCGACCCGCACCCGTGGGCCGCGCACGAGCTGTCCTTCGGCGAGGCCTCGTACTGGGCCCAGCACGACGCCGGGGACGACGTCTTCTACGCGGACGCGGCGCACGTACAGCGCGCCGGCGGCCGTTCCGTCGTGGTCTTCGCGGCCAACGGCGGACCGGCCGAGACCACCGCCGCGGCACTGCCGGTCGCGCTGACGCGTGCCGGTGCCCTGCTGATCGTGTGCGGCGACGCACGGCAGATCAACTCCGTGCTGGGTGCGGGCGTCTGACGCTCCCTACCCGGCGCGGGCGAAGGGCGGGGTCCGAGTCGACCCCGCTGAAGTCCGAGGTCCGACCAGTCGTACGCCCGTCCGCGTACGCACGCGCGCACCCTGCCGGGCCGCGGGAATCCGTCCCGCGCCGGCCGGGGTGACGTGGCGTCATGGCGGTCCGGCCCATGGCGGTCCGGGCCCAGGCGGCTCGGCGGTCTGACCGTTCGGTGGTACGGGTCCTCGCGCGCGAGGGGTCCGAATGGCGAGCCGCTCCTCAGCGGGCGGCGGTACGGCGCAGCGGCTCGGCCGCGCCGCCTGCGGTGCTCAGCGTCAGCGGAGCGAGCTCGGGCGGCACGGAGCCCAGGCGCTCGGGCCGGGACTCCGAACCGGGACTGCGCCCGCCGCGGCCCTCGCCCAGCACCTGCCAGCCCCCTCGGGTCAGCGTGATGTAGGCGCCGCAGCGCAGCCCGTGCAGGGTGCAGGCGTCCCGCAGGCCCCACATCCAGGCCCCGTCCTCCTCGGTCCACCGCTCGTCGCCCTCGCGGCAGTACATCAGCACCGCCGTCCGCACCGGGGTCCGCCGCCGCAGATCGTGCGGGATGATCCTGCGCAGCCGGGACAGCAGCGCGTTGCGGTACTCCCAGCCGTCCGCCGAGCTCGACCGCTGCACGAAGGAGGCGCTCGCCACCAGCCGTTCCTCGGGCCCGAGCACGGCGATCACGGCGGTGGACGGAACGGGACTGTGCCGTGAGTGCAGCCCGCTGACCACCTCGCGCGGGTTGCTCAGCAGAGGGATGCCCGCCGCCGTCCACTCGGCGGGTTCGAGCACTCGGCCGTGACGGCTGGCGCCGCCGGTGGCCGTTGTCAGGGACGTGGTCGGGTGCGGGGCGAATCCGAAGGTCACGGTCCTCCCTTCGGGTACACGCCCGCGAGCGGGCACGGCTGGGGTGTGGGCGCGCCGCTGCGCGGCCCTGGAGAGTGCCGACGAGCCGAGCGGGAGCACTCCGATTCTCGCGTGGCCCGCGAGGGTGGGGCAATGAGCATTTGAAGCCGCAGACCGGAATTCGCCGGTATGCCGTTCATATCCTTGCCCCATCGGTGGCCTCTCACGCCGGAGTTGACTCATTCGCCTACGGCTGGAGCGCGAGCACCAGCGGAAACACCCCTCTCGCACCGGCCCGGCGGAGCAGCCGGGCGGCCACCGCGAGGGTCCATCCGCTCTCCGCCCGGTCGTCCACGAGGAACACCGGACCCGATGCCTCGGACAGGCTGGCCGCCAGGGCTGGCGGCACGGTCAAGGCCTGGTGGAGTCCCCGGACCCGCTGGGCGCTGTTCGAGGACGGGAGTCCGAACTCGGGTGCCTGATCGGTGTACTCCAGGCTTCCGAGAAGGGGGATCCGTCCGACCTCCGCGATCCGTGCGGCGAGGGTGGCGACCAGTTGGGGGCGGGTGCGCGAGGGCAGCGCGACCACGCCCACGGGCCGTGCGGGGGCGCCCTCGGCTCCGGAGGCCCAGCCGCCCGGGCCCCGCGCCCAGTCGGCGAGTACGGCCACCACGGCCTGGGCGACGTCGTCCGGAACGGGCTGGTCGGGGGTCTGCGGGGCCAGCATCGGGCGCAGCCGGTTGCCCCAGCCGATGTCGGACAGCCTGCCCAGGGCCCGGCCGGCCGAGGCCTGTTCCCCGGCAGGGATGCGGCCCTTGAGGTCCACGCCGACCGCCGCGAGGCCCGTCGGCCACATCTTGCGGGGTTCCAGTTCCACGCCGGGGCGGCCCAGTTCTCCCCGGGCGGTGTCCAGGGCGGCGCTGGAGACGTCCGCGGTGAACCGGGCCCCGGCGCAGTTGTCGCAGCGGCCGCAGGGCGCGGCCTCCTCGTCGTCGAGCTGGCGGCGCAGGAACTCCATCCGGCAGGCGGTGGACGCCGCGTAGTCCCGCATGGCCTGCTGTTCGGCGGACCGCTGGCGGGCGACCCAGGCGTAGCGCTCGGCGTCGTACGCCCAGGGTTCGCCGGTGGAGGTCCAGCCGCCCTTGACCCGGTGGACGGCACCGTCCACGTCGAGCACCTTCAGCATCGTCTCCAGCCGGGTGCGGCGCAGGTCCACCAGCGGTTCCAGGGCGGGCAGCGAGAGGGGCCGGCCGGCCTGGGCCAGCACGTCCAGGGTGCGGCGCACCTGCTCCTCCGGGGGGAAGGCCACCGAGGCGAAGTACTGCCAGATCGCCTCGTCCTCACGGCCGGGGAGCAGCAGCACCTCGGCGTGTTCCACACCACGGCCCGCGCGGCCGACCTGCTGGTAGTAGGCGATGGGGGAGGACGGCGACCCCAGGTGCACGACGAAGCCAAGGTCGGGCTTGTCGAAGCCCATGCCGAGGGCGGAGGTGGCCACCAGGGCCTTCACCCGGTTCGCCTGGAGGTCGTTCTCCGCCTGTTCGCGGTCCGCGTTCTCGGTCTTGCCGGTGTACGAGGACACCGTGTGCCCGCGGTGACGGAGGTACGCGGTGACCTCCTCGGCGGCGGCGACCGTCAGGGTGTAGATGATCCCGGAGCCGGGCAGGTCGGCGAGGTGGTCGGCGAGCCAGGCGAGCCGGTGCGCCGCGTCGGGCAGGGTCAGGACGGCCAGGCTCAGGCTCTCGCGGTCCAGCGGGCCGCGCAGCACCAGGGCGTCGGTGCCCGCCCCGGTCCCGAGCTGTTCGGCGACGTCGGCCGTCACACGGGCGTTGGCGGTGGCGGTCGTCGCCAGGACCGGGACGCCCGGCGGGAGATCGGCCAGCATGGTGCGCAGCCGGCGGTAGTCGGGCCGGAAGTCGTGGCCCCAGTCGGAGATGCAGTGCGCCTCGTCGACGACGAGCAGGCCCGTGGCGGCCGAGAGCTTGGGAAGCACCTGGTCGCGGAAGTCGGGGTTGTTGAGCCGCTCCGGGCTGACCAGCAGGACATCGACCTCGCCCGCCGCGATCTCGGCCTGGATGTCCTCCCACTCCTCGGGGTTGGCGGAGTTGATGGTGCGGGCGCGGATTCCCGCCCGGGCCGCGGCCTCGACCTGGTTGCGCATCAGCGCGAGCAGCGGGGAGACGATCACGGTCGGGCCGGCGCCGCTCGCCCGCAGCAGGGAGGTGGCCACGAAGTAGACCGCGGACTTGCCCCATCCCGTGCGCTGGACGACCAGGGCCCGCCGCTTGTGCGCGACCAGGGCCTCGATCGCCCGCCACTGGTCCTCGCGCAGCCGTGCGGTGCCCGTGGGGTCGCCCACGAGACGGGCGAGTACGGAATCGGCCGAGGACCTCAGGTCTGCGTTCATGCCCCCATGCAACCCGATGGCTCCGACATCGCGCCAATGCCGCTCTCAACCTGTGGATATTGAAGATTCAAGCAAGTTATCCACAGGGGTTTCCGGATCGGGCCGCGGACGGGACCGTCGGGGCATGACGAAGAACCACGAATCACGCAGCCCGTCCGGCCAGCCGTCCATCAGCCCCTCCGGAGTCCCCGACCCGTCCCAGATCACCCTGCGCAGCCCCGCCGAACTGGCCGACGCGCTGCCCTACATGCTCGGCTTCCACCCGACCGACTCCCTCGTCATGGTCGCCGTGCACGGTGAGGGCGGACGCTTCGGCGGCCGGCTCCGCGTCGGCATCCCCTCCGCGCACTCCGAATGGGAGGACACGGCCCGACAGGTCGCCGACTGCCTCGTGCGGGGCAGCGAACGACGTGGCGGCAAGCCCGACGGCATCGTGGTGTTCCTCTGTCAGGACCCGCGGAGCGGGGAGAGCGGCCAGCGGGTGATGACCCGGCTTCGGCCGCTCGCCCAACGGCTGCGGATCGCGTGCGGAGCACTGGACGTGCCCGTCCTGGAGGCCCTGTGCCTCTCCGGCGGCCGCTACTGGTCGTACACCTGCGACGGCTCCGGCTGCTGCCCGGCCGAAGGCAATCCACTGGCGCCGCCGGGCACCTCGGTGATGGCCGCGGCGGCCACCTTCGCCGGACTCCAGGTGAGGGGCTCGCTGAAGGAGATCGAGAGCCGGCTGACGCCCCTGCGCGGGGCCTGGGCCACCGAACAGGAGGAGGCCCTCGGGCGGGCGGCCGCCGCCCTGGTCCCGAAGATCCTCGACGGGGCCACCAGGGAGGAGGTCGGCGCGGAGACCATCGAGCTCGCCCGGACCCTGATGCGGCGGATGCTCCTCGCCCCGCCCGCCGAGGGCGGTCCCCTCGCCGACGACTGGGACGACGCCCTGCTCGGGCACGACGAGGCCGCCGCCGTGATCATCGGGCTCCAGGACCGGGAGATCCGCGACATCGCCGCCGAGTGGATGGAGGACGACGAGGCCGCCCCGGCCCTGCGGCTGTGGCGGGCCCTGGCCCGGCGCTGCGTCGGCGCCTACGGGGAACACGCGGCGGCCCCGCTCACCCTGGCCGGCTGGGTCTCCTGGTCCAGCGGGGACGAGCCGACCGCCCGGATCGCGCTCGGGCTCGCCCTGCGGGCCGACTCCGAGTACCGCTTCGCGCAGCTCCTGCACCACGCCTGCAACGAGGGCATCGACCCGGAGGGGCTGCGGCAGTGCCTCCGGGGGGAGCGCGAGCGTCGTGAACCCCACCGCAAGCGCCCCGCCGGAGTCACCCGCCCGCCCGGCCGCCGCGCGGGGCGGAGCCGCCGCACGGCCCGCCGCGCAGAGGGGAGCGAGCAGTGAGCCCGCGCCGGGTCCTCGGAGGCGGCCCGTGCCCCCTGCGCGGGCTCCCCGAGCGGAGTTCCGCGCGGTGGCTCCGGAGCGCGGCGGGCGCGGCCCTGCGCCGCTCGCCCGCCGCCCGGTGCGGGCAGCCACCACCGGAGCCCGTGACCCGGGCGGGGGTGAGGACGTTCAGCTGGGGGGTGGTGGGCGCCCGGCCGCGCCGCCGCCCAGCAGAACCGGCCGGAGCGCAGACAAGGCGGCACATGGCTCCCCCCGTACCTGAAACCGACCCGTCCGGGACCCTCCCGCCCACGCTCCCGGACCGCCCGGCCGGAGCGGCTCCCGCGACCGGGCCGGGGACCACGGCCGCCGGTCTCGCGGCCCGTCCCGCCGGGCCGCCCCGCGGCCGGCCTGCCGCGGCGGACGAGGAGTGGGTGCCCGGCGGGTCGGCGGACCGCCCGGCAGGTCCCCGGCGGGGGGCGGAGTCGGAGTCCCGTGAGGCGCGCGCTCTGCCCGGACAGCCGGTGGGCGCTCTGCCCGGCCAGCCAGTGCGGGCGGTGCCGGGGCAGCCGGGGGGTGCCGTTCCCGGGCAGCCGTACGGTGCGGGGCCCGGGCACTCCGTGGGGGCGGTGTCCGGGCAGCCGTCCGGTGCCGTTCCCGGACAGCCGGGGGGTGCCGTTCCCGGGCAGCCGTACGGTGCGGGGCCTGGGCAGCCCGTGGGGGTGG
>NZ_JBHWBP010000221.1:0-12656 GCF_042735575.1 Streptomyces sp. NPDC059564
CGGACAAGCTCGCCGTCGCCTACCAGGCCGCACTCCATCTCGCGGCCATCCTGATCTGGAGCCGCAGATGACCGCTTCCGGAGACTAGCCCTTGCCGACCGTCTTCTCCTTCTTCTCCGCGATCTCCTCGCAGTCGAAGCAGAGCTCAGCGGTGGGGCGCGCCTCCAAGCGACGAAGGCCGATCTCGATCCCGCAGGACTCGCACCAGCCGTACTCGTCGTCCTGGATCATCTGGAGAGTCTTGTCGATCTTCTTGATGAGCTTCCGCTCCCGATCGCGGTTGCGCAGCTCCAGGGCGAACTCCTCCTCCTGGGAGGCTCGATCGGCAGAGTCCGGGGAGTCTGCGGCTTGGTCCTTCATCTGATCCACGGTCTGGTCCACGCTGGTCATCAGCTCCTGCTTCCAGGCGCCGAGGAGCTTGGTGAAGTGCTTGCGCATGGGCTCACCCCTGTACGCCTCACCCTTGGTCTCCTTGTAGGGCCCAACCCCGTACATGTTCGTCGGTGTCGACAACGTTCCTCCTCTGTCGCGTCCTGGGACGGCTGTCAGGCCGGCTGCAAGATGATGTTTGCAGGGTGGAGTGCATGACAGAGCGACAACGCGGATCTTTCACCGTCGGCCTCCAGGATCCGGATCAGAGCGACGCTCAGTCCGCTGGCCAGTCCAGCCAAGGAGACACGCTTTAGTCGGCACGGCAGTGACTCTCACCCGTGATGGCTAGTTGTGTGCGATGTGCTACGCGTAGTTACTGCCAGATGGCATGCTCGTGCGGGTACGTCGAAGTTCGGCCGAGAGCTCATCCGGTCCACACCACGAGCTAGGCCGGCCACCTCGCCAGCACGCACCCCAGGAGAGACGAATGCCCCTGCTGCCCCCCATCGGAGCCGAGATCCCCTGCTCCATCCTAGCCATCGGTACCACCATCGAGTACAAGGGGACCACTTTCACCGTCGACTTCAGGGGTGGGATCAAGCACCGCGTCGACGTCAACCCCAACGACCCGATCAACAGCGTGAAGCTGCGGACCATCGGCTTCAAGGTCAGCGCCGAGGGGCCGGACGGAATGACCTTCACCATCGAGCAGAACGACATCGACGTCGATGCCAAGAGCCTTCTGAGGATCACCCAGTCCGCCCCCCCGAAGTTCGAGCACCTCGACTACGAGAGCTTCACGCTGACGATCGAAAAGTCCGGCGACCCGGTCATCCTCACCACGTACGGCCCGATGGTCCAGGTCTCCAGCCTCACCCAGTTCCCGCCCAAGGGCGACACCTACAAGCTCCAAAACCCCGTCGAGCTCTTCGACCCCGAAACGGAAAAGGTCGTCGCCGTGATCACCGGCTTCGACTCCAAGCGCGGCGGACTGTAGACCCACTGCGAACCCTCTGCCGCCAACGCGCCACCGGCCACGATCCCCAAGGACGGGGCCCGCAGCGGACGGACCTGCTGGGTGAAGGCACGGCCGCCGACCTGCCAGGTCAGATCCCCGGCGCTCAGGACTGACCTCCAGTGCAGCGCGAGTGAAAGATGGCCCCGGCAGCTGCCGGGGCCATCCGCCTGGCGGCGCCCAACCTCCAGCACCGCGGCCTCGACGACTACGACCAGCTGGGCGGGTTCACGACTACACGGCGTAATCGGATCGGTGGCCACATGATGCCCCGTCAAGTGGCCACCGATGGGGAATCACCACTGGCCACTAACACCCGGCCAGCCGGACCCGCAGCAGGACGACGGTGGGCTTCAGTGCCTGACCTTGTGAGCAAGCTTGGGGATGACGAGGCGGGTGCCGGTCCAGTCGTCGCCGACACTGGTGGAGGAGGTATTCGCCAGGCCGGCGGTGACGGCGGCTTCGGCGATCTCGGAGGGCTCGACGTACCCGTCACGGCCGACCTTGGGGGTGAGCACCCAGATCGGCCCGTACCCCGCCAGCGGGCCAATCGCGTCGGTGAGCGTGTCCGTCAGGTCGCCGTCGCTCTCCCGCCACCACACCATGGCCACGTCGACGCTGTCGGCATCCTTGTCGGCGAAACCCGAGCCGGTGCGTTCCTTGACCGAGGAGCGGACCGCTTCGTCGCAGTCCTCGCCCCAGCCCAGCTCCTGGACCACCGTCTTAGGTTCGATGCCGAGCCTGTCCGCGATACTCACCGTGCTTGTCACCTGGCATTCCCTCGCTTGTCGTGAGCGACCGTGTGGCCACCAGGTCGTAGCCGACCCGGCTCGCTCCGTGCTGTCGTCGACTCGCCGGCAACAGCACGAACCTGAACCTGTCGGGTGCCGACGGCCCGCATCCCCAGGGGGCGTGCGTGTCACCGCCTCCGACCCTGCCACCTATCCCGCAACGGCCTTCCCGGCTATGCTCTCGCTCCGATCGGCCCCGAGGCAGGAGAACGACGACGCCAAGGACAAGATCACCCAAATGTGGTATGCCTCGGACAGGGCAGGGCTGTGCCTGCTGCTGAGCGCCTGGCCCACGACCAGGGCCCGTTATGCCAACAAGACTGTCCCGTTGGCCAGGTAGCGAGTCCCGGCGCAATCCGCATCCCATCAAAGAGACACGCTCTAGCACTGTTCTGGGAATGCTCCGCCGCACCTGCGAGAGAATCGCCGAGACGAACGACGGCTTCGCCGGCGTGACGTTCACCCCGCACGACTTCGGTGGGCTCTCTTCGCCACCGACATCGTCAACGGCGGCCTGCCCATCCGCATCTGCGCCGTTCTGCGCGGACACATGAATCTCCAGAGCACCCAAGGCCGTGTCAAGGTTCGGGAGTTGCGTCAAACGGGCGAGAAATCGCCGGTCGCCAGTTCACAGCGAGGGCCTGATGGACTCCAACGCAACTACCGACTGGCTTCCAGCAGGCATGAGCTGGAGACTGGACCGCCCCCATCCGACGTCCGCCGCCGGACAATCACCGCCAAGGAGATCTGAGCATGACTGTCCGCCCCTACGACGCCGTGCTCTGCGACATCGACGGGGTGCTTCGGCATTGGCCCGCTCCCGGGCCCGACGACCTCGACCACGCCCATGGACTCCCCGCGGGCACGCTCGCGGAAGCCGCCTTCGCGCAGTCCCGACTGCATCCCGCGATCACGGGGGAGGTCACGGATGAGGAATGGCGCTCCGCGCTGGCCACGGACCTCGTCGACGTCTGTGGATCGACGGACCGCGCCCGAAGCATTGTCGCCGCATGGTCTGATCTCATGCCACGCATCGATTACGAGGTCGTCTCCCTGCTCACCAGGGTCCGCGAAGTCGCAACTGTCGCCCTGGTCTCCAACGCGACCACCCGACTGGAGTCGGATCTTGCCCGCCAAGGATTGGATGACCTCGCCGACACCGTGGTGAACACGTCCCGCATCGGTGTCGCGAAGCCCGATCTGCGTGTCTACCTCATCGCCGCCGAACGGGTCGGAGCCCCGGTTCACCGCTGCCTGTTCATCGACGACACCATCGCGAACGTCATTGCCGCTCGAGAAGTGGGGATGACCGCTCTGCACTACCGCCAGATCGAAGATCTCCAGGACGCTCTGTCCGCTCTCCTCGCCACAGCGACCCCGTCACGAGGGCGATGAACCGCTGGGCATTCGGACAGTACCCGTACCCGACTCCACCACCAGTCGTCTTCGCTGAGGACACCGCCGCGTTCAACCAGCAGTTCCTGAACCACCGACGGACCCCGAGGTCTGCGCTCGCCCCAGTGGCGGTGAAGGGGTACCTTCCTGCCCGAGCGAAGCCGAGAGCCTGGGGGCGTGTGCCGGGCCTCGTGACGGGGCGAACGTTGCCTGTCGGGGGCTAGCGGGTGGCGAGCCGGTCCAGTAGGGCGGCGCTCCGTGCCAGCAACGTCCGCTCCTCATCCGTGAGTTCGGCCTCGATGGCCTGCGCGAGCCAGCCGGCCCTGCGGCCGCGCTCCGCTTCGAGCGCGGCGCGGCCCGCGTCCGACAGCTCGACCAGCGACTTGCGGCCGTCCGTGGGGTGCGCCCGGCGCGTGATCAGGTCTTGTTCCATGAGCAGCCCCACCGCCCGGGCCATCGACTGGGGGCGTACGCGCTGATCGGCGGCGAGGTCGCTGGTGGTCATGGCGCCGTTGCGGTCGAGTGCGCCGAGCACGGCGGCCTGGCCCAGGGGGATGCGGTCCTCGTGTTTGACGCGTCGGGTGAGCTTGCCCATCGCGGTGCGCAGTTCGGTGGCGATGGCGGCGGCGTCCGAGGTGGGCATAGGGCATTTTACCCCGTTGGTCAGCAAAGCTGTACACCTGACCTGCACAGCAATGCTGCACAGCAATGCTGTACAGCAAAACTGAGCAGCATTGCTGTAGGGTTTGCGTTGTCGGGCTCAGCGCCAGCGTTGTCGCAGCCGGGGCCACGGCACACGACAACGGGAAGGAACTCCCATGTCCGCAAAGGCAGTCGGGACCGTCAACGCCGCCATCGAGACCGTCACCGCCCGCCGGATCATCGACAGCCGGGGCAACCCCACGGTCGAGGTCGACGTCGTCCTGGCGGACGGGTGCCTGGGGCGCGCGGCCGTCCCCTCCGGCGCCTCCACCGGTGCCCGGGAGGCCGTGGAACTGCGCGACGGAGACTCCGCGCGCTGGCACGGCAAGGGCGTCGACCGCGCGGTGGCCCACGTCAACGGGGAGATCGCGGCGTCCGTGCGGGGCCGGGACGCGGCGGACCAGACGGGTCTGGACGCCGCGCTGGTCGCCCTCGACGGCACTGCCACGAAGTCCCGGCTCGGCGCCAACGCGATCCTCGGTGTCTCCCTCGCCGCCGCCAAGGCCGCCGCGGCGGCCCACCGCCAGCCCCTCTACCGCTACCTCGGCGGCGCCGGCGCACACCTCCTGCCGCTGCCGATGATGAACATCGTCAACGGCGGCGCCCACGCCGACAATCCGCTGGATTTCCAGGAGTTCATGATCGCGCCCGTGGGCGCGGACACCTTCGCCGAAGCCGTCCGCATGGGCAGCGAGGTCTTCCACACCCTGCGCCGCGATCTGCTGGCCGCCGGGCACTCCACGGGCGTCGGCGACGAGGGTGGCTTCGCGCCCGCGCTGCGTACCGCTGAGGAGGCGCTCGACTTCGTGATGGCCGCCATCGAGCGCACCGGCTACCGCCCCGGCGCGGACATCGCCCTGATCATGGATCCGGCGTCGTCGGAGTTCTTCCGCGACGGGGTGTACGACTACGCGGGCGAGGGAGTGCGCCGCACCCCCTCCGAGAACGTCGACTACCTGGCCAAGCTCATCGACGCCTACCCGGTCGTCTCCATCGAGGACCCGATGGCGGAGAACGACCTCGACGGCTGGCGCGAGCTGACCGCCCGCGTCGGCGACCGCTGCCAGCTCACCGGCGACGACGTGTTCTGCACCAACGAGACGCTGCTGCGCGAGGGCATCCGTACGGGCGTCGGCAACTCGGTCCTGGTCAAGGTCAATCAGATCGGGACCCTGACCGAGGCGCTGGCCGCGGTGGCCACGGCCCACCAGGCGGGCTGGACGGCCGTCATGTCGCACCGCTCGGGCGAGACGGAGGACACCACGATCGCGGATCTGGCGGTGGCGACCGGCTGCGGCCAGATCAAGACCGGCTCGCTCTCCCGCTCCGACCGTACGGCGAAGTACAACCAACTGATCCGGATCGAAGAGGAGTTGGGCGACTCGGCGCGCTTCGCGGGCCGCTCCGTACTGCGTCGGGCGTGAACGGCGGGCAGAGGTAGAGAGCCCGCGGGCCCCCGCTCGCGATCGGGGGCCCGCTCGCGTGTCGTGAAGGGTTTCACGAGGAAGATCGCCTTGCTGGCCGTCGCTCCCCTCATCGTGACATTTGCTGCCTATGACTCATGGAGCAGCCCGAAGGGGCAGAGCCAACTCGATGCTCCCGGTCGACGATGACCTCAGCCGAGTGCGCGGTCGAGGTTGAAGGCGGCGCTGATCAGCGAGAGGTGGGTGAAGGCCTGGGGGAAGTTGCCGAGCTGTTCGCCGGTCGGGCCGATCTCCTCGGCGAACAGACCGAGGTGGTTGGCGTAGGTGAGCATCTTCTCGAAAGCGAGCCGGGCCTCCTCCAGCCGCCCTGCGCGGGCCAGTGCCTCGACGTACCAGAAGGAGCAGATCGAGAAGGTGCCCTCCTGGCCGTGCAGGCCGTCGGGGCTGGCGGCCGGGTCGTAGCGGTAGACCAGGGAGTCGGATACCAGGTCTGAGGTGAGGGCGTCCAGGGTGGAGAGCCACTTGGGGTCGGTGGGCGAGATGAACTTGGCCATCGGCATCATCAGCAGCGACGCGTCCAGCTCACCGTCGTCCAGGGCCTGGACGAACGCGCCCCGCTGGGCCGACCAGCCGCGCTGCATGATCTGACGGTAGATCGCGTCCCGGGACTGCCGCCAGCGGGGCAGGTCGGCCGGGAGGCCGCGGCGGTTCGCCATGCGGATCGCCCGTTCCAGTGCCACCCAGCACATCAGCCGCGAGTACACGAAGTTCCGCCGGCCCCCGCGGGTCTCCCAGATCCCCTCGTCGGGCTGGTCCCAGTGCTCGCAGAGCCAGTCCGCCATCGAGCCGACATCGTCCCAGCGGGCGCTGCTGATCGGCTGACCCCACTTGTCGTAGAGGTACATCGAGTCGATCAGGGCTCCGTAGATGTCCAGCTGGAGCTGGCCGGTGGCGGCGTTGCCGACCCGGACCGGTGCGGAGCCGAGGTAGCCCTCCAGGTGCGGCAGCTCGTACTCGGGCAGCTCGCTGCGCCCGTCGATGCCGTACATGATCTGAAACGGGCCGGTCGCACCGGGGCCGGACATGATGCCGCGCTCGCAGAGGAACCCCATGAACGCCTCGGCCTCCGAGGTGAACCCGAGGCGCAGCATGGCGTAGACGCAGAAGGCGGCGTCGCGGACCCAGACGTAGCGGTAGTCCCAGTTGCGCTCGCCGCCGATCTGCTCGGGCAGGCTGGTGGTCGGTGCGGCGATGATCGCGCCGGTCGGCGCGTACGTGAGCAGCTTGAGCACCAGAGCGGAGCGGTTCACCATTTCCCGCCACCGCCCGTGGTAGCGGGAGCCGGCCAGCCAGTGGCGCCAGAACCGGACGGTCGCGTCGGCCTGCTCCTGCGCCTCGGCGCGTGGACAGGACCGAGGGGCCACGTCGTCGCCGATGTGGTCGAGGGCGAACACGTGGGACTCGCCCTCGAGGAGCTTGAAGTGAGACCACACGTCCAGGCCGTCGCTCTCCAGGGGTGCGGTGGCGCTCAGCGCGAGCGTCAGTGACGGGGCGCGGAACACCGCCGTGTGGCCTTCGAGGTGCGTGGTGTGCGCTTCGGCGCCGTAGCCGAAGCGGGGGGCGATCCGTGCCCGGAAGGGCAGGGTTCCGCGGACGCAGATCACCCGCCGGATCAGCCGGTGCC
Organism: Streptomyces sp. NPDC059564; assembly: GCF_042735575.1. Taxonomy (NCBI): domain Bacteria; kingdom Bacillati; phylum Actinomycetota; class Actinomycetes; order Kitasatosporales; family Streptomycetaceae; genus Streptomyces; species Streptomyces sp. NPDC059564. Next base: position 7,384 of record NZ_JBHWBP010000221.1, read on the forward strand.
GGGCCGCCTCGCGCGATTCGTCGACCACGGGCATGAAGTCCTGTATCTCGGCCACGCCGTCTGCGGCGAAGAACCGCGTGATCAGGACGTTCGTGTCGGGGAAGTAGAACTGCCTGCTGCGTGTCGGGACCTCGGCGGCCAGCTCGAACGAGCCGCCCCGGTCGGCGTCGAGGATGGACCCGAACACGCTGGGCGCGTCGAAGCGCGGGCAGCAGTACCAGTCGATGGTGCCGTTCGTGCCGACCAGGGCGGCCGTTCGAAGATCGCCGATCAAGCCGTGTTCGGGGATCGGTATGTAGCGGCCGCCGTCGGCCTGCTCGAAACCAGTCGTGTCGAACGCCATGCCGGCCTCCCTGCCGCTGTGGCGCGGGCCTGGAGAGGAAGCTTCAGCTTTCATGCTAGACCGCTACTCGACGCGGGGGCCTGGCGGAGCCGTGCGGACAGGCCTCGGCGGCACCTCGCCCCGCGTCCTCGGCGGCCCGGCCGAGCCGAACCTGGTCTGGATGAACCTGATCGAGAACGGCGCTCAGCGGGCAGCGGCAGGCGGCGGCAGACGCAGCCCGGCCAGGTCGGGTGGCACAGGGGTCTCGGGGCGGAAGAACGGCGCGGACTCCCCGTCGGTGGCCGTCGCGGGCGCGTCGGTGAGACGGAACCGGTCCCGCAGCCGGCCGTAGAAGTCGGTGGCATGGAGTCGGATGAGCCGCACCCGTTGAGGGGCGCGGTAGACGCCGATCCAGTCCCCTGGGTCCAGCACCCCCCGGAGCTGGCCGTCGATGCTGACCGCCGCGCGGCCGGAGTGCGGCAGGATGCGCAGCGCGACCGGTTCGTCGGGGGCCGCCACGACGGTGCGGTTGAAGGTCATGTGGGGCGCGATCGGTGTGAACACGACGGCGTCCATGTGCGGCGAGAGCACGGGGCCGCCGGCCGCGAAGGAGTAGGCGGTGGAGCCGGTGGGCGTGGCGACCACGAGGGCGTCGGCCGAGTAGGCGGCCAGCAGCCTGCCCGAGATGTAGACGCCGGCGCTGACCTGGCGGTCACGGGTGAGCTTCTCCACGACGATGTCGTTGAGGGCGTTGACGTCCAGGGCCACGCCCCACCCGTCGCCCGCGGTGGTCTCCGGCCGCACCTGCGGTGGCGGCAGGGCCGAGCCGCGACCGAGGCAGAGGAAGGCCTCCATCTCCGCGGGCACCTCCGGCGGCCGGGAGGCGCGCATCGTCAATGTCATGCGTTCCTCCACCAGGGCGTGCCCGGCGTGGACGGCGTCAAGGGCAGCGGTGACGTCATGGGCCGGCACCTCGGTGAGGAAGCCGACCTTCCCGAGGTCGACGCCGAGCACGCTGGCTCGGGTCTTGACGGCGATCCGGGCCCCACGCAGGAACGTCCCGTCCCCGCCCAAGGTGACGACCAGGTCGGGATCCCCGGCAGCGTGGGCTTCCTCGCGGCCGGACCGGCGAGCGTGGTCCTCCGACCAGACGTCGATCTCGGTGCAGGGGATGTCATGTGCCGCGCACCAGGTCTGCACGGCGCGTCTGACTTCCAGGGCGGCGGAGCGGCCCTGATGGACGACCAGTCCGATGCGGTGTACAGGCATAGAGGACCTTGTCTCGGTTCCCCGTTGTCGCGGGCTTGTCTCCGCGCGGCCGCGTGGGGGAGCGGGCCGGCGGCGTGGCCTTCCCAGATCCATGGTGGGCCGCACCGCACGGTCGGTTCGCTTGTTTTGTCCAAGTTTCGCCCTCGACTCTCCGATCGAAACCCTGGGTGATCACGTATCCGTTGGCTTCTCCCGCGGATTCGAGGTCGCGGCAGGGGTCGTGCTGCCGGCCCTGCGGGTGCCCCGGCCGTGCGAATCACCCTGATCCGGTGATGCCTGCTCACCTGCCTGGTGGAAGGGATCACAGTGGCCCGCCTCCCGGCAGGAGGTCGCCGACCGAAGGGAGGTCCTCCGTGAGCACCGAACAGCGCGAGCACGTCGAAGCGATCCTGCGGCAGTCAGCCTCTACGGCCGACAGCGACGTCGACGAGCAGCGGCGACAGCTTCGGGGTCTGTCGACTACCAGCCCGCCCCCGAGCACCCGTATCCGGAACGACAGGAGTTCGACATGAGCGAAGCGGCCGACTGGAACGCGAAGACCATCGCAGAGTTCCGAGCGAACGAGGGCAGGGTCGGCGGGGTCTTCGAGGGCGCTCCGCTGGTCCTCGTCCATCACCGCGGCCGCAGGAGCGGGCGGGAGTACGTCAGCCCGATGATGTACCTCCCGAACGACACCGCGCCGGACATCGTCTACGTCTTCGCAAGCAAGGGCGGAGCACCCACCAACCCGGACTGGTACCGCAACCTGACAGCCGCCGGTGAGGGCACCGTCGAACGCGGCACCGCGACCTACCGGGTGACCGTCCGCGAACTGACCGGCGCCGAACGCGACCGCATCTACGCCGAGCAAGCGCGGCGCTACCCCGGCTTTGCCGAGTACGCACGCCAGACTGCCGGAATCCGCGTCATTCCCGTGCTCGAACTCCGGCGGGCGTAGCCCACACCCCTGCCAGCTTCAGCTTCAGCGAGTCGAAGGAGAGAGACCATGCCCAAGGCGGTCAGGTACGACGAGTTCGGCGGGATCGACGTCTTGCGGGTCGACGAAGTGGAACGCCCGGTGCCCGGGGACGGGCAGGTCCTCGTGCGCGTGAAAGCGGCCGGTATCAACCCCAGCGAGGCGGTCATCCGCACGGGGGCGTTGGCGGACATATTCCCGTCGACGTTCCCGTCCGGGCAGGGCAGCGACCTCGCCGGGGTCATCGATGAGGTCGGCGCCGGGGTTGCCGGATTCTCGCCCGGCGACGAGGTGATCGGATTCAGCCAGAGGCGGGGCTCGCAGGCCGAGCTGGTCCTGGTCGAGGCCGGTGACCTCACGCGCAAGCCGGAGAACGTCTCATGGGAGGTGGCCGGCGGCCTGTACGTGGTCGGCGTGACCGCATGGGGGGCGGTACGCGCCGTCCAGCCCAAGGAGGGCGAGACCGTCGTCATCTCGGGAGCCGCCGGGGGAGTCGGCTCGCTCGCCGTCCAGCTCGCGCGCCGTGCCGGGGCCAGGGTCATCGGCCTGGCGAGCGAGAGCAACCACGAGTGGCTGAAGAGCCACGGCGTGATCCCGGTCGAGTACGGCGAGGGCGTCGAGGACCGCATCAGGGCCGCCGCGCCCAGCGGCGTGGACGCCTTCGTCGACACCTTCGGCGACGGGTACGTCGAGCTGGCCCTCGCCCTCGGCGTCGCGACCGACAGGATCGACACGATCGCCGATTTCGCGGCCGCCGAGAAGTATGGGGTGAAGACCGACGGGGGGCTCGCGGCCGGGCCGGGCGCCAAGGTGCTCGCCGAGCTTGCCGGCCTGATCGCCGCCGGGCACCTCGAGGTGCCGATCGCGAAGGTCTACCCGCTGGCGCAAGTCCGCGAGGCCTACACCGAGCTCGAACACCGCCACACGCACGGCAAGATCGTCCTGAGGCCCTGAAGCGTGTGTCTTTGCCGTGCCGGTCCCAACCAGCGTAGATCTGAAGCATGTTGATCGCTCATTTGGTCAACGTACAAGCCGGGCTCCTGCGCCACCGCGGCTCCCACCGGCTCGTCTCGACCGGGCCGACCACTTCGACGGCGTCTTCTGGCCCACCCCCAGCCGACACGAACATCCTGATGCGACGGTGTGCGGTGTCGTCGGTATGACCGCGTACCGACGACCCCACCACAAGCCTCGCGCCACAAGCCGCTGTGAGAGCCTGCACGGAGCGGTTGCGGGGCTGGCCGGCGGGGGGCAGGGGGACGTGGTGGTGGGGGATGTCGGGCGTCGCACGGGTCGTACGGTGCGAGGGGTGCCGGCGGCGGTAGCGGTGGCGCTGGTGCTGGGCATCAGCCCGGCGGTGTGGGCAGCGTCCCCGTCCCCGTCCCCGTCCGCGCCCCCGCCCGCCGCACCCCTGCCCCGCCAGGCGTCCGATTTCTTCGTACCGGCCGAAGGGTCCCCCACTGCCGGGGCGGACGGTCTCTTCAGGGCCGCCAGTCCCGTGCCGGGCGGTGCGATCCAGGAGGGTCTCGTCGCCGTGTACGACCTCTCCGAGATCGCGGACAAGGTCAGGATCGTCCGGGCGGACGACGGGTGCGGTATATCGGACGACCGGGTCACCTGTCGTACGGGAAGCGACGGGCACCTCTCGGACACCCCGTTCTCGCTGGTGGCCCGGCCATCCGCGGCGCTCGGGTACGCCGGTGTCGTGACGGTCCGTCACACGGGCCGCCCGGGCCTGCCGCCCGCCGCCTCGACGAGGATCCACATCGGCGTGCCGAAGTTCGGCGCGCGGGCGCTCCCGGACGTCACGATGCCGGTGACGTCAGCCCTTGACGCGGCCCCCTCGATCAGGCCGGCCTTCGTGAACACGGGCGGGCCGACGCCAGGCACCGTGCTGTTGAAGATCTGGGTCGTCGACACGCTTCCGCGACGCGACAAGCCCGCGCTGCGGTTCTCCCGCGACTTCGGCAACTGCCACTACGCGGAATCCGGTACCCACGTCTACTGCGAGTTCGCGGGACCGGTCCGGCCCGGACAGTGGTACACCACGGGCTCGGAACTCCGGGCCGTGAACGAGAGGTGCTGTCAGGTCCAGGGCATGTACCAGTACGTCGTCTCCCCGGTCGAGGTGTTGACCGACTCCGAGATCGCGAGCTACCGGGCGATGCCCAAGGGATCGGGTCCCCCGCTCGGCCTCCAGGAGACGCAGGCGACCGCGGTTGTCGAAGGCGCCTCGGCGTCGATGAGGTTCCGCTCGCAGGACGCCCCTGCCGGCCTGTACTTCGGGGAACGGTCCGTGACGATCGCCGGCGCGGTCGGTGATGTCGCCCGGATCGAAATCCCCAGGCCCGCCGCCACGGAAGGCTTCCCCGCCACGGCGGACGAGGTACGGGTCGAACTGCCCCGGGGGACCTCACTCGCTCCCACGCCGAAACCGGGCTCCTTCCCTTCGGAGGAAGGCTGGTGCAGCCCCGCCGACCGGACCTCGCGGAAGTTCACCTGTCCACGGGCGGGGGACCGGACCATGCTCGCCGTACGCATCGACCGCGAGGTCCCCGGTGCCAGGGGAAGGGTCTGGGTGCCGGTCCCGCCGGGCGACACCGCGCCCTCCGACAACTCGGTTCCGATCGAGATGGTCGTCAACGGCGGTGCCGGAACCGCCCCCGCGAGCGACCGCGCGGCGACGCCCCTGGCCGTCGCCGCCTTGCTCGCAGCGGCGTGCGGTGC
>NZ_JBHWBP010000222.1:0-12647 GCF_042735575.1 Streptomyces sp. NPDC059564
GCGCGCTCACCCGCTTCCTGGACGCCGTCCACCCCGGCGTCGTCATCAACTGCGCGGGCGCCACCCGCGGCGGCGCCCGGGAACTCACCCGGCACAACACCGTCGCCGTCGCCACCATCTGCGAGTCGCTGCGCCGCAGCGGCTGCGGCGCCCGGCTGGTCCAGCTCGGCTGTTCCGCCGAGTACGGGCCCAGCCAGCCCGGCTCGTCCACGGCCGAGGACGCCGTGCCGAGACCCGGCGGACCGTACGGGGTCAGCAAGCTCGCCGCGACCGAGCTGGTGCTCGGCTCCGGGCTGGACGCCGTCGTCCTGCGGGTGTTCTCGCCCGTCGGCCCCGGCACCCCGGCCGGCTCCCCGCTCGGCCGGCTCGCCGAGGCGATGCGGCGCGCCATGCAGTCCGGGGACGGCGAACTGAAGCTCAGCGGCCTCGGCGTGCAGCGCGACTTCGTCGACGTACGGGACGTCGCGCGGGCCGTGCACGCCGCCTCGCTGTCCGCCGCCCAGGGCGTGGTCAACATCGGCACCGGCCGCGCGGTCCGGCTGCGCGACGCGGCGGCCGTCCTGGCCCGGGTCGCCGGGTACGGCGGCGCCCTGAACGAACTGGACGTCCCGCACGGCGGGCCGCAGCACGGCGGGGTCCTGCACGGGCACCCCGGCCGCCCACAGGGCCTGGCCGCCATCGGCGCGCCCCGCTCCGAGGCCACCGCCGAGCAGATCGCCGCCGCGGCCCCCCAGCCGTTCCCCTACCCCGACGGCTGCGGCGCCTGGCAGCAGGCCGACGTGCGCACCGCCCGCGACCGGCTCGGCTGGCGGCCCCGGATCAACCTGGAGGAGTCCCTGGCCGACATCTGGATGGAGGCGGCGTGCCGCATCTGACCACCCCGCCGGGAGCCACGGCGACGGCCGGAACCGGAGCCGGGCGGCTGGGCCTGGGCATCCCCGGGTACGCGCACCCGCTGCTCGCCCCGGTGGAGTGGGCCGAGCTGACCCGCCCCGGCACCCCGCTGCACTGGGCCGTGCTCAACGTCGCCGACGGCCCGGGCGGCCGGCCCGACCCGCACTGCACCGAGGCCGCCGCGAAGCTCAGGCAGTCGGGCGGCGTCGTCCTCGGTCATCTCGCCATGCGAGACGGGACCCGGTCCTTCGGGGAGCTGGTCTCCGATGCCCACCGCTTCCGCGACTGGTACGGCGTCGGCGGCTTCTACCTCGCCGGGGCCCCCGCGGACCGGGCCGGCCTCGCCCCGGTCCGCCGGGTCACCGACACCCTGCGCGGGCTCGGCACGGACCTCAGGATCGTCCTCGGACACGGCACGCACCCCTGCGAGGGCTACGCGCGGATCGCCGACCAACTGGTCACCTTCTCCGGGACCTGGGCCGACTACCGCTGGTCGCAGGTGGCGGAGTGGACGGCCGAGCACCCGCCCGAGCGGTTCTGCCACCTCGTCCACGGGGTGCCGCGCACCCACCTGGAGGAGGCGCTGCGGATCGCCCGCTGGCAGGGCGCCGGCACGGTCTGGTTCACGGACCGGCGGGCCGCCCCGGACCGGGATCCCTGGGCCTCGATGCCCGGGTACTGGGACGAAATCGTCTCGCGGATCGGACCGGGTGTCTCGGAATGAAGAGGGGCGTGGCAGTGTTACGGGAAGAACCACCGTTCAGACATACCCATCTACGGAGTCCCCGTGTCGCTGCCACCCCTGGTAGAGCCAGCTGCTGAGCTCACCGTTGACGAGGTCCGTCGGTACTCCCGCCACCTGATCATCCCGGATGTCGGGATGGACGGCCAGAAGCGCCTGAAGAACGCCAAGGTGCTGGCCGTGGGCGCGGGCGGCCTCGGCTCCCCCGCCCTCATGTACCTGGCCGCGGCCGGCGTGGGCACGCTGGGCATCGTGGAGTTCGACGAGGTCGACGAGTCGAACCTGCAGCGCCAGATCATCCACAGCCAGGCGGACATCGGCCGTTCCAAGGCCGAGTCGGCCCGTGACAGCGTGCTGGGCATCAACCCGTACGTCAACGTGGTCCTTCACGAAGAGCGGCTCGAAGCCGAGAACGTGATGGAGATCTTCAGCCAGTACGACCTCATCGTCGACGGCACGGACAACTTCGCCACCCGTTACCTGGTCAACGACGCCTGCGTGCTGCTGAACAAGCCGTACGTGTGGGGCTCGATCTACCGCTTCGACGGCCAGGCCTCGGTCTTCTGGTCCGAGCACGGCCCGTGCTACCGCTGCCTCTACCCGGAGCCCCCGCCGCCGGGCATGGTCCCGAGCTGCGCCGAGGGCGGCGTGCTGGGCGTGCTCTGCGCGTCCATCGGGTCCATCCAGGTCACCGAGGCCATCAAGGTCCTCACGGGCGTCGGCGAGCCGCTGGTCGGCCGTCTGATGATCTACGACGCCCTGGAGATGCAGTACCGCCAGGTCAAGGTCCGCAAGGACCCCGACTGCGCGGTCTGCGGCCCGAACGCGACCGTCACCGAGCTCATCGACTACGAGGCCTTCTGCGGCGTCGTGTCGGAGGAGGCCCAGGAGGCCGCGCTCGGCTCCACGATCACTCCCAAGCAGCTCAAGGAGTGGATCGACAGCGACGAGCCCATCGAGATCATCGACGTCCGCGAGAAGAACGAGTACGAGATCGTCTCGATCCCCGGCGCGAAGCTGATCCCCAAGGGCGAGTTCCTGATGGGCACCGCCCTCCAGGACCTGCCGCAGGACAAGCGCATCGTCCTGCACTGCAAGACGGGTGTCCGCAGTGCGGAAGTCCTCGCGGTCCTGAAGTCCGCGGGCTTCGCGGACGCGGTGCACGTCGGCGGCGGCGTCATCGGCTGGGTCCACCAGATCGAGCCCGAGAAGCCGGTCTACTAGGCAGCGCGTTCGAAGGGGCCGTACCCGCGCCGGGTACGGCCCCTTCGGCGTGTCCGGGCGGGGGGCTAGGCGGGGGTGGGGGCGGACGTGGGGGTGGACGTGGAGGCGGGGGTGCAGACGCTGTTCGCGCCCGGCACCTTCCCGTCCAGCAGGTAGCCGTTCACCGCCTTCTGCACGCACGCGTCGCCGCTGTTGTACGCGCCGTGCCCCTCGCCCTTGTACGTGAGCTCCACGCCCACGCCCTTGCCGAGCCGCTCGACCATGTTCCGCGCGCCCTCGTACGGAGTCGCCGGGTCGCCGGTGTTGCCGATCACCAGGATCGGCGCGGAGCCGGGGGCGGAGACGTCCGGGGTCTCCCAGGCGCCCGCGACCGGCCAGTCCGTGCAGCTCATCATGGCCCAGCCGAGGAAGTCCCCGAAGACGGGCGAGGCCGCACGGAACTCCGGCAGCTTGGCCTTGGTCTGCGCGAGCGTGTACCGCTCCTTGGAGTCGGCGCAGTTGACGGCGGTGTTGGCCGCGCCGATGTTGCTGTAACGGCCTTGCTGGTCACGGCCGTTGAGTGCGTCCGACAGGGCCATCAGCAGCTGGCCCTGCCCGCCCTCGGCCTCGTCCAGCCCCTCCTCCAGCAGCGGCCACAGCTCCTTGGAGTACAGGGCCTGGGCGATGCCGTTGGTGGCGGCGGACTCGGTGAGCATGCGGGCGCCGATGCCCGCGATGGGCTTGGCGGCCAGGGCCTTCTGGAGCTTGATGACGTTCGCCTCGACCTCCTTGGCCGTGCTGCCCTGGAGCCGGCACTCGTCGCCGCGGTTGACGCAGTCCTGGGCGAAGTTGCCGAGGGCCAGCTGGAAGCCCTTCGCCTGGCCGAGCGCGCCCTCCTCGGAGTTCTTCGTCGGGTCCACGACGGCGTCGAAGACGGCCCGGCCGACGTTCTTCGGGAAGAGGTGGGCGTAGACCCCGCCGAGCTCCGTGCCGTAGGAGATGCCGAAGTAGTTCAGCTTCTCGTCGCCGAGGGCCTGGCGGATGCGGTCCAGGTCGCGGGCGGCGTTCTCGGTGCCGACGTGGGGCAGGACGCCCCCGGAGTTCTTCCGGCAGGCCTGCTGGTACTTCTTGATGCCGTCGGTGAAGGCCTTCTCCTGCTCCGGGGTGGAGGGGGTGGAGTCCTGGGCGTAGTAGGCGTCGAGCTGCTGGTCGTTCTCGCAGAGCACCGGGGCGCTGCGGCCGACCCCGCGGGGGTCGAAGCTCACCAGGTCGTACCGGTCGCGCAGGGCCGCGTACTCCTGGGCGGCGCCGGGGAGGGTGGTGATGCCGGAGCCGCCGGGGCCGCCGAAGTTGAAGACCAGGGAGCCCAGGCGGTGCTTGCTGTCGCGGGCCTTGGCGCGGATCAGGGCGAGCGGGATGGTCTTGCCCTCGGGGTCCGCGTAGTCGAGGGGCACTTCGAGGGTGGCGCACTGCCAGTCCTTGCCGGGCGTCTGCCCACCGCCCTGGGCGGCCGTGGGGGCGCTGCACTCGCCCCACTTCAGGGCCTCGGCGCTCTTGAGGCCGCCGGCCCGCTGCTTCGTCTCGGTCCCGCCGCCGTCGGAACAGGCGCTGGTGGTGAGCAGCGCGGCGGCGAGGGCGGCGGCAGCGGCTGTCCGCGGAACGATTCGGGGCATACCCCCATCCTCGCCCCCCACCCCGCCCCCCGCCCCCGCGCTGACCCGTCCGGGCGACCCGGGGCGGGGCCTCAGGGCCGGAGCCGGCGGGCCGCCGTGCGGGCCGTGGCCACGCAGGCCGCCACGCCCACGCCCTCGTACGCCGCTCCGCACAGGGCCAGGGACGGGAGCTTCGCGGCGGCCTCGCGGATGCGGGAGACGCGGTCGCGGTGGCCGACGCCGTACTGGGGCAGGCCGCGGTCCCCGCGGGTGACGCGCGCGGCGAGGGGCTCGCCCCTCGGGCCCACCGCGCGGTGGAGTCCGGTGACGGCGGCCCGGATCAGGTGCCGGTCCGGGCGGGCCGGCGGCTCGTCCTCGCCGGTCCGCCCGACGGACGCGCGCAGTACGCACGTGGCGGGTGCCGCCTCGTGCAGCCAGGCCCACGTGTTGGACAGGAAGGACGCCGCCTTGAGGACGTGCCCGTCCGCCGGCGGTACGAGGAACCCGTTCCCCTCCGGGAGGCAGTGGGCCCGGCCGTGGGAGAAGGCCATGGTGATGACGGCGGAGGAGGCGTGCGGGATCGCCGACGGTCCGGCCTCGGCCAGCGGCGCGTGCGGCCGCAGCAGCTCCGCCGCCGCGAAGGCCGGCAGCGGCCGCAGCCCGCCGTGGGTCCAGATGGCGGTGGGGGACCGGGCCGGGTCGCAGAGGGCGTCGCCGAGCCCGACGGCGGCCGCCAGTTCCACGGCCTCGGGGCGCAGTGCCATCAGGGACTCCGCGCCCTCGTCCACGGAGACGCCGGCGGGGGTCGGCGCCTCGTGCTTTCGGTCAGACCCTTCGGTTCCGCCCGGTACGGGAAGCTCCCCCTTGACGGCTAGATGGCTTCCTTGCGGGTCAGGAAGTTGAACGAGATCCAGCCCGGCAGGACCGGCAGCCAGAAGGTCATCGTGCGGAAGAGGAGCACCGCCGAGAGGGCGAGCTGCTTGTCCAGACCCGCCGCGACCAGACCCAGCGTCAGCGTGGCGTCCACCGCGCCCATGCCGCCCGGCGTCGGCGCCGCCGAACCCAGGGCGTTGCCGGCCAGGAAGACCACCGCGATGCTGGCGTAGCTGATGGTCTCCCCGCCGCCGAACGCGCGGATCGAGGCGTCCAGGCACATCACGAAGCAGCCGGTCAGCAACAGCATCCCGCCGATGCCGGTCAGGAGCTTCTGCGGCCGCTGCAGGACGTCGAGCATGCGCGGGACGACCCCCGCGAACAGGGCCCGCACCCGGGTCACGACGAACTTCCGCAGGAACGGCACCGCCGTCACCACGAGCACCAGCACGGCCACCGTCAGCAGACCGGCGATGACCGCGCGGGACGGGGTCATCTCCGGGGTCTTCTCGGTCCCGGTCAGATAGCCGAAGGACAGCAGCAGCACGATGTGGCTGGCCAGCCCGAAGAGCTGCGAGGCGCCCACGCTCGCCACGGCGAGCCCGGGCCGGACCCCGGACCGCTGGAGGAAGCGGGCGTTCAGCGCGACGCCGCCGACCGCGGCCGGAGCCACCAGCTTCACGAAGGAGCCCGCCACCTGTGCGAGCACCGTCCGCAGGAACGGCACCCGTTCCGGTACGAAGCCCAGCAGGCTCATCGCGGCGGCGAAGTAGCTGAGCGCCGAGAAGGCGAAGGCCGCACCGACCCAGCCCCACTGGGCCTCCGCGAGGATGGTCGCGAAGTCCAGGCCGGCGACCTGGGTGAGCAGGTAGTACGCCGCGAAGGCGGCCGCGATGAAGGACACCAGGGTGCGGGGCCGGATGCGTTCCAGCCGGGCCGGCTCCACGTCGGCCTGCGGGCGGATCAGCAGCACCTGCCGCCGGATCTGGCTGAGGAGGTCCTCCTCCCGCGCCTCTTCGAGGGCGTCGTCCAGCGCCCGCTTCTCGGCCTTGCGCTCGGCCGCGGGGCTGGCCGAGGCCACCCCCGCCTCGCGCGCCGCCTTCTCCGCCCGCGAGGACTCCAGTACGGCTTCCCGTTCCCGGTCCGCCCGCTCCCGGGCGAGCTTGCGCAGGGTCGCCCGGGTGGAGCGGCTCAGCGCGATCGGCTGGAGCAGCGGCAGACAGTCGGCCACCGCGTCCGGGCCGAGCACCGCCACCGCCGCGGCCACCGACCGCTCCGCGCCGACCCGCAGGCCGAGCGTGGTCAGCAGCTGTGCGATGTCCATCCGCAGCACCAGGTCGCCGGCCGCGATCTCGCCGCCCCGCAAGTCGGTGAGGATGACCTTGCCGGAACGATCCACCACCAGCGCGTCCCCGGTGAGCCTGCGGTGCGCGATCCGGCGCGACTGGAGGGCCCGTACCTGTTCCCACGCGTTGTGGGCCAGCTCGTCGGTGATCTCCTCGTCGGGCAGCGCGTCCAGGCTCCGCCCGCCCAGGTGCTCGTAGACGAGCATCACGGCGTCCGGGCCCAGCTCGGAGGTGGCGATCAGCCGCTGCGCGTTCGCCCCGGCCGCGATGGCCGCGTAGGCCAGGAGGGCCTCCTGTTCCAGGGCCTGGCGCAGCGACTGGATGCTGCGCCGGGTGGTGATCCCGCGCAGGGTCAGCCGGCGCCAGACCCGGTAGAAGAAGCCCTGCGCCTGCTGTTCGCGGTCCACGACGGTGACGTCCAGCGCGGGCCCGTCCTCCAGGGTGACGTGGTAGCGCCGCCCCCGGTCGCCGGCGCCGTCCCCCTCGTGGGTCTCCGCGCGCATCGCGCTGACCGGCTGGAAGCCGACGCGGCGCAGGCCCGCGAGGAGGTGCTGACCGGTGGGGCGGACGTTGGGCGAGCCGACCGCGTAGAGGGTTCCGTACGCGACGCTCCAGCCGATCAGCACCGTCAGGATGATCGAGAACGGTGTGGTGTACCCGCCGACCAGCATCGCGAAGGCGTCGAGCAGCAGGACCACCCACAGCGCCACGCGCCAGCGTGGCCGCCGCGTCATCCCGACGGCGGTCATGTACGCGATCACGGGCGCGAGGTAGCCGTGCACCGGGTCGGTGAGGGCCCCGGTGGCGTCGGCGGCGCGGGTCAGCGCCTCCTGGATGGTCTCGGGGGCCGCCTGGGAGACCCACATGTCGGTGGCGAGGGTGACCCCGTGCGCGAGGACGGCGGCGAGGACCCCGTCCGCGATGCGCAGTCCGTCGCGCTTGATCAGCCGCTCGATGGCGAAGGCCACGGGGACGAGGAGCACCGCGATCGAGGACACCAGGCCCGCGACCTTGATCAGCAGGTCGGGTGCCTGGCCGGTGCCCTTGGTGATGTCCTGTTCCAGGCCGGCCGTGGTGCCGTGGGCGAAGGCGGCGATGCAGAGCACGACCGCGATGCCGAGGACGCCGACGAGGAGCCGTACGAGGTCGGAGGGCCGGTGCACGCGGGCGGCGAGCAGCGGCTCGTCGACCTCGACCCGGTCGGCCGCCGTCGGGGTGTGACCGGGCGGGTCGTCGGGGTGCGCGTCGCAGGCGGGCCCCTCGGGCACGGCCGCGGCAGCGCCTTCGGGGCGCGCGGGCTCCGGGAGCACGGGCTCCGGGCGCGCGGTCCCGGGGCGCGGGGCCTGCGGGCGTACGCCTCCGGGGCGTGCCGCGTCCGGGTGCGCGTCGCCGCCGGAGGGCGCGCCGGAGTCCGCGGGCGCGCCGTTGTCGGGGCGCGCGCCCTCGTCCCTCGACGCACCGTCCGGAGGGCTCACACCCTGCTCCTTCGCCGTCACATCCGTCTCTTCTTGATCACGTATCACCAGTCACCGCCCGGAAGATGGTGGCACGGACCGGCGGCCGAGGGGGGCAGCAGGGTGCGCGCCGGTACGGAAGGAAGGCTTCCGCCGGTGCCTCTCCGGCATCCGGCACCATGTCCCGAATGAGCGAAGAGCTTCCCGCGTACGCGGAGCGGGTGCTGGAGGTGGCCGAGCGGATTCCGCCCGGCCGGGTGATGACGTACGGGGACGTGGCGGAGTGGCTCGGCGAGGGCGGACCGCGCCAAGTCGGCCGCGTCATGGCCCTGTACGGAGGAGCCGTGCCCTGGTGGCGCGTGGTGCGGGCGGACGGCGTGCCCCTGCCCGGCAGCGAGCGACGGGCCCTGGAGCACTACCGGACGGAGGGCACCCCGCTGCGCGAGACCCCCTCCGGCGAGCCGCGGCTGGCGATGCGGCGGGCACGCTGGGACGGCCGTGAGGAGGGGGACGGAGGCGACGAGGCTCACACCTGACAGCTTCCGCCATGCGGGACGCGGGCGGAGGGTCGAAGGCCCGTACGGGGGACGACCCCGCGGGCCTCCGGGGCGACGTTCCCGCCCGCCGGGAGGAACTGCGGCGGCCCGCGCGGTTGGCGTAGCGTTGCCTCTTCGGCGCACGCGGCGGCCACGGCGGTCGCGCCCGCCGACGACTCCGCCACCGCAGACGCGGCCACCGCGGGTACCGCGGAGACCGCGGCAACCGCAGACCCACCAGGACCGGCACACCACGTGATCACCTCTTCCTCCGGCCGCTCTGAGCGGCGTACGCGGACCCCTGACGCGTACCGGCTGGTGCGCACCGGGCCGGAACAGGTGGCTCCCCCTGTCCTGGACGCAGCGCAGCGCGCGGTGGTTGATCACACCCGCGGACCCCTGCTGGTGCTGGCCGGACCGGGCACCGGCAAGACCACCACCCTGGTCGAGGCGGCCGCCGCCCGGGTCGATGCCGGGGTCGACCCCGCCCGCATCCTGATCCTCACCTTCAGCCGCAAGGCCGCGGTCGAACTCCGCGACCGCGCGGCCCTGCGGCTCGGCGGCGCCCGCGCCCCGCAGGCCACCACCTTCCACTCCTTCTGCTACGGCCTGGTCCGCGCCCATCAGGACCACGAGCTCTTCGCCGACCCGCTGCGACTGCTCTCCGGCCCGGAGCAGGACGTGATGGTCCGCACCCTGCTGGAGGGGCAGCGCCGGCTCGGCTCCATCCGCTGGCCGGACGACCTGCGGGCCGCGCTCACCACGCGCGGCTTCGCGGACGAGGTCCGGGCCGTCCTGGCCCGCGCCCGCGAGCTGGGCCTGGGCCCGGGAGCCCTGTCCGACTTCGCCGGGCGCACAGGCCGCCCGGACTGGAAGGCGGCCGCGGCGTTCCTCTCCGAGTACCTCGACGTCCTCGACCTCCAGGGCGCCCTGGACTACGCGGAGCTCCTGCACCGCGCGGTGCTCCTCGCGGAGCGCACCCCGTCCCTCGCCTCCGCGTACGACGTGATCTTCGTGGACGAGTACCAGGACACGGACGCCTCCCAGCTGAGGCTGCTGCGCGCGCTGAACGGCCCGGGCGGGACCCTGGTCGCCTTCGGGGACCCGGACCAGTCGATCTACGCCTTCCGGGGCGCCGACATCAACAACACCCTCGACTTCGAGTCGGCCTTCCCGGGCGCGGCCGTCCGCGCGCTGACCGTCGGCCGCCGCTCGGGCGCCGCGCTGCTGGCCGCCACCCGCCTGCTGACCACCCGCATGCCGGTGCCGCGCCTGCCGTCGGCCGCCGTCCGGGCCCACCGGGCGCTGGAGCCGGTACGGGAGGGGGGCCGGGTGGAGGCGTACACGTACCCGACGGCCGGCGCCGAGCTCGACAACATCGCCGACGTGCTGCGGCGGGCCCACCTGGAGGACGGCGTGCCCTGGCGGGACATGGCCGTCCTGGTCCGCGCCGGCGGCCGCACCCTTCCGGCGATGCGGCGCGCCCTGATCGCGGCGGGCGTCCCGGCGGAAACCGGCTCCTCGACCACCCCCCTCCGCCACGAACCGGCCGTAGCCCCCCTCCTGACGGCCCTGCGCATCACGGCCACGGCCGCCGCGGCCCCGGCCGCCACCGGGACCACCCCGACCGACCCGGACCCCGGCTCCGCCGCCCCGGTGGCGGGTGCGGACCTGCCCGCTCCGCGCGCCGAGGCCACCGCGGCCCACCCGGAACCGGGCTCCGCCACACCGGCGTCGGGCTCGGTTCCGGGCGCCGAAGGCGCCGAGGGCGGCCCGGCGGAGCCGGATGCCGGCCGCGCCGGGGCGGGCGAGCCCGCTCGCGACCTCGGGGCGGGCGGGCGGGAAACCTTCCCCGGTCCGCAGGACCGGCCCGACGCCGCCGCCGGGGCGGGGCCGGACCCGGAGACCGCCGGAGGCGACGGGTGGGTCGGGGTCGAGGCGGCCATCGAGTTGCTCGGGTCGCCGCTCGGGGGGATGGACGCCGCCGATCTGCGGCGGCTCGGCCGGGCCCTGCGCGACGAGGAGCGGGCCGCCGGGGTCACCGTCCCCGCGCCCTCCGACGTCCTGCTGGCCCGCGCCCTCGCCGAGCCCGAGCGGCTCACCGCGCACGACCCCGCGTACGCCCGCGGAGCGCAACGCCTCGGCCTGCTCCTGCGCAAGGCCCGCGAGCTCCTCCAGGGCGGCGGCACCGCCGAAGAGGCCCTGTGGACCCTCTGGGACGGCACTCCCTGGCCGCAGCGCCTGGAGCGCCGCGCCCGCCGCGGCGCCGCCGCCGGCCGCAACGCCGACCGCGACCTCGACGCGGTCTGCGCCCTCTTCGACACCGCCGCCCGCGCGGAGGAGCGTACCGGCGGCCGCGGCGCCCTCAACTTCCTCGAACAGCTCGACGCCGAGGACATCGCCGCCGACACCCTCACCACCCGCGCCGTCCGCACCGACGCCGTCCGCCTCATGACCGCCCACCGCTCCAAGGGCCTGGAGTGGGGCCTCGTCGTGGTCGCCGGCGTCCAGGAGGGCCTGTGGCCCGACCTCCGCCGCCGCGGCTCCCTCCTCGAAGCCGACCGCATCGGAAGCGACGGCCTCGCCGAACCCCTCACCCCCGGCGCCCTCCTCGCCGAGGAGCGCCGGCTCTTCTACGTCGCCGCCACCCGCGCCCGCCACCGCCTCGTCGTCACCGCCGTCAAGGCCCCCGCCGAGGACGGCGACCAGCCCTCCCGCTTCCTCACCGAACTCGGCGTACCGGTCAAGGACGTCACCGGCCGCCCCCGCCGCCCCCTCGCCGTCCCCGCGCTCGTCGCGGAACTCCGCGCCACCACCGTCGACCCGGCCGCCTCGCCCGCCCTGCGCGACGCCGCCGCCCGCCGCCTGGCCCGCCTGGCCGCGCTCACCGACGACGAGGACCGCCCGCTCGTCCCCGCCGCGCACCCGCAGCGCTGGTGGGGGCTGTACGAGCCCACCGCCTCCACCGTCCCGCTCCGCGACCGCGACCGCCCCGTCGCCCTCTCCGGCAGCGCCCTGGACCAGCTCGCCAACACCTGCTCCCTCCAGTGGTTCCTCGGCCGCGAGGTCAAGGCCGACGCCCCCTCCACCGCCGCCCAGGGCTTCGGCAACGTCGTCCACGTCCTCGCCGACGAGGTCGCCTCCGGCCGCACCCCCGCCGACCTCGCCGTCCTCATGGAGCGCCTCGACTCCGTCTGGGACGCCCTCGCCTTCGACGCCCCCTGGAAGTCCCGCCAGGAGAAGGACAACGCCCGCGCCGCCCTGGAACGCTTCCTGCGCTGGCACACCACCGACCGCGGCGGCCGCGCCGCCGTCGCCACCGAGCACGACTTCGACGTCACCCTCGACGCCGGCGAGTACGCCGTCCGCATCCGCGGCTCCATGGACCGCGTCGAGGCCGACCCGCAGGGCCGCGCGTACGTCGTCGACTTCAAGACCGGCAAGGGCGCGCCCACCAGGGACGAGGTCGCCCGCCACCCGCAGCTCGCCGTCTACCAGCTCGCCGTCCGCGAGGGCGCCGTCGACGAGGTCTTCGACGGGACGCGGCCCGAGACCGGCGGCGCCGAACTCGTCCAGCTCCGCCAGGGCGCCGCGAAGAAGGACGGCGGCGACGAGGTCCCGAAGATCCAGGCGCAGCAGCCGCTCGACGGCGGCACGTCCGGCGCATGGGTCGGGGACCTGCTGGCCACCGCCGCCGGACGGGTCCTGGACGAACGCTTCGCCCCCGCCACCGGCGAACACTGCACACGCTGCTCCTTCCGCAGCGCGTGCAGCGCCCGCCCCGAGGGCCGGCAGACCGTCGAATGAGACGCCGAGCCGCGATGTCGGTGGCGGCGGCTAGCCTTTCGAGGTGACCGCTGTGACCGCGTACGAGTCCGGGCGCGCCCCCGTACTCACCGATCCCGAGCAGCTCAAGGAGCTCCTCGGGATCCCCTTCACGCCCGAAC
>NZ_JBHWBP010000223.1:0-12639 GCF_042735575.1 Streptomyces sp. NPDC059564
GTGGGGTGGGTTGGGTTGTGGGCTGGTTTTTTTTACTTGCTGCGGGCCGCGGGGGGGGTGGGCGGGGGGGGGGCCGGGGCCCCGCCCCCCGGCAACGGCGCCGCGCATACGCACGCACAGCATCCGCCCGGGCCCGGGGGCCGCCCCCAGGGCGGCCCCCGGGAAACTCCGACCCGCTCCCCGCAGGGGCAGGGCAGAATTGCACGGTGCGGTACCTCATCCTCGGCGTCACCGAGGCACGTGACGAGACCGGCGCCCCCCTCCCCCTCGGCGGCGCCCGCCTGCGCGCGCTCCTCGCCGCCCTCGCCCTCCGCGCCGGCGCCCCCGCCGCGGCCCCCGTCGCCGACCTGGTCGACGAGGTCTGGGGCGACGACCCGCCCCAGGACGCCCCCGCCGCCCTCCAGGCCCTCGTCTCCCGGCTGCGCCGCGCCCTCGGAGCCCGCGACAGCGTCCGCGCCGACCCCGCCGGCGGCTACCGCCTGGCCGCGGCCCGCGACGACGTCGACCTCCACCGCTTCACCCGGCTGGCCGCCCTCGGCACCGCGCAGCTCGCCGCGCCGACCGCCGACCCCGCCGTCGCGGCGGCAACCCTCCGGGACGCCCTCGCGCTCTGGCGCGGGCCCGCCCTCGCCGACCTCCCCGAGCCCGCCCGCACCTCGCTCGCCGCCGCCGCCGAGGCCCGCCGCACCGGCGCCGCGCGCGACCGCGTCGAGGCGGACCTGCGCTGCGGCGCCACCGCACCGGCCGCGCTCCTGCCCGAGATCGAGGCGCTGATCCAGGAGCATCCGTACGACGAAGAACTGCGCGCCCAGCAGCTCCGCGCACTCCGCGCCGCCGGACGCCCCGCCGACGCGCTCGCCGCGTACGAGCGCACCCGGCGCGCCCTCGCCGAAGACCTCGGCACCGACCCCGGCCCCCGGCTGCGCGCCCTGCACGCGGAGCTGCTCCAGCCCGCGCCGCCGCCCCCGCCCCCGCAGCCGCGCGGCAACCTCCGCCCCCGCCTGACCTCCTTCGTCGGCCGCGAGCCCGAACTCGCCACCCTCGCCGGTGACCTGGCCCGCTGCCGCCTCGTCACCCTCACCGGACCCGGCGGTTCCGGGAAAACCCGCCTCGCCGAGCACGCGGCCGCCGACCAGCCCGAATCCGGCTGGCTCGTCGAACTCGCCCGCCTCGACCACCCCGCCGCCGTACCCGGCGCCGTCCTCAGCGCCCTCGGCCTGCGCGAGAACACCCTCGTCGCCCGCGAGAAGACCCCCGCCGCCGACCCCGCCGACCTCCTCGTCGAGCACTGCGCGCACCGCCGCCTGCTCCTCGTCCTCGACAACTGCGAGCACGTCATCGGCGCCGCCGCCGAACTCGCGGAACGGCTGCTGACGCACTGCCCCGGCGTCCGCATCCTCGCCACCAGCCGCGAGCCCCTCGGCGTGCCCGGGGAGTTCCTGCGCCCCGTCGAACCCCTGCCGCCCGCCCCCGCGCACCGGCTCTTCGCCGACCGCGCCGCCGCCGCACGCCCCGGCTTCACCCCCGCCGACGATCCCGACGCCGTCGCCGAGATCTGCGCCCGCCTCGACGGACTGCCCCTCGCCATCGAGCTGGCCGCCGCCCGGCTGCGGCTGCTCACCCCGCGGCAGATCGCCGACCGGCTCGACGACCGGTTCCGGCTGCTGACCGGCGGGGCGCGCACCCTGCTGCCGCGCCAGCAGACCCTCCGCGCCGTCGTCGACTGGTCCTGGGACCTCCTCGACGCCCCCGAACGCACGGTCCTCACCCGTCTGTCCGTCTTCGCGGGCGGCTGCGACCTGGTCGCCGCCGAAGCCGTCTGCGCACGCGAAGAAGGCCTCGACGTCGCCGATGTCCTCGGGTCCCTCGTCGACAAGTCCCTCGTCCTCGCCGAACCCGACGAAGACACGGCGGGCATGCGCTACCGCTTGCTCGAAACCATCCACGAGTACGCCGCCGAGCGCGCCGCCGCCGACCCGGCCGACGCACGCGCCACCGCCCGCCGCCACGCCGCGTACTACCTCGCCCTGGCGGAGGAGGCCGAACCCCTCCTGCGCTCCGCGGCCCAGCTCCCCTGGATCCGGCGCGTCGAGACCGAGCTCGACAACCTCCGCTCGGCGCTCGACACCACGCTCGACGGCCCCGCCGATCCGGAGGCCGACACGGACGGCGACACCTCCGCCGACACCGACGGCGACACCTCCGCCGACACCGACACCGACGCCGACACCGATGCCGCCCAGCGCCTCGCCCTCGCCCTCGGCTGGTTCTGGTGGCTGCGCAACTACCGTGCCGAGGGCACCGAATGGCTCGGCCGCGTCCTCGCCCGCACCCCCGTCGACCCGCCCGAGGGCTCGCCCGCGTACTGGAACTTCATGCGCCTGCGGGTCCTCCAGATGTTCCTGCTCGCCGAGATCAAGCACGGCGACCACTTCCGCACCCCCGAGTACCGCGCCTTCGCCGCCCGCCTCCGCGAGGTCTTCCGGCACGGCTCGCCCGAGTCCACCCGCTTCCCCGGAATGCTCTGGCCCGCGATCGGCTTCCTCACCGGCGACACCCCCGTCTTCCAGGCCGACCTCGACGCCGCCGTCGCCAACTGCCGCCGCCTCGGCGGGGACTGGGAACTCGGCGTCGTCCTCATGCTCCGCGCCCACACCGCCATCGACCTGACCGGCGGCCTGACCACCGTGGACGACGACCTCGCCGAACTCCGCCGGA
Organism: Streptomyces sp. NPDC059564; assembly: GCF_042735575.1. Lineage (NCBI taxonomy): Bacteria > Bacillati > Actinomycetota > Actinomycetes > Kitasatosporales > Streptomycetaceae > Streptomyces > Streptomyces sp. NPDC059564. The sequence goes on from NZ_JBHWBP010000223.1 coordinate 2,719, forward strand.
TCGCCGCCCGCGTCGGCGACCGCTGGACCCGCGCCCAGGTCGCCAGCGCCGCCGGCGAGCTCGCCCTCTCGCACGGCCGCTACGACGACGCCCGCGCCGAGTACGAGGAGTGCCTGCGCCTGGCCCGCGAGGTCGGCGCCCACACCGAGACGCCCTTCGCCACCGCCCGCATCGCGGAGGCCGCCTACTGCGCCGGGGACCTCGACGGCGCCGAGCGGCTGCTCGCGGAGGCCGAGGAGGACGCCGAACGGCAGGGCGGGGTCTACGACGCCGCCGCCTTCGCCCGGCTCCTCTCGGCGATGTTCGCCCTCCAGCGCGGCGACACCGCCCGCGCCCGCACCGAGTGCGAGCGCGCCCGCGCCGTTTCGGCCGAGGCCACGGGACCCCCGCAGTTCGCCGCCGGACTGGACACCGTGGAGGCCGTCCTCACCGCCCGCGCACAGGGCCCGCGGGCCGGTCTCGCCAAGGCCGCGCAGGGCCTCGCCACGGCGGTCGCCGCCCGCTGCGCCGAGCGCTACCTGGCTTCGCTCGCCGAGACCGCGTCCCTGCTGCTGGCGGACGCCGACCGTCCGGCCGAGAGCGTACGAGTCCTCGCGGCGGCCACCTCCTGGCGCGCGGGCCATCCCCGCTCGGTCCCCGAGGAGGCCGCCCTGGAGGGCCTCCCGGCCCGCACCCGCGCCCTGCTCGGGGCGGCCGGCCAGGCCGCGGCGGAAGCGGAGGGCCGGACCCTGACCCCCGCCGAGGTGGCCGCCGAACTCACCGCCCTCACCGAGCCCGGGGACCTCACCAGCGCCACCGCCCCCACCCCGCTCAGCGGCAGCTGATCACCGCGTCCGCCCAGCTCGCCAGCGTCGGCAGGTGCCCCTGCCCGGCCTGCTCCACCACCAGCCGCAGCGTCTTGTGCCCGGCCAGCGGCACCCGGACGTCCGCCGGGGCGTCCCCGTACCCCAGCACACCCGAACGCCACAGCCGCTGCCCGTCGCCGTAGACGGAGAACCGCAGCGTCCCGTCGGTCAGCAGCGACAGCCCGTCCACCCCGGCCCGCGCCGAGAAGCTCGTGCACTGCCGGTTGAGGGTGATCTCCACCGAGGACCGGGAGTTCACGGTGATGCCCTGCCCGAACCGCTCGCCGCCGACCTCCAGCCCCCACCGCTGCCACACCCAGCTGCTGCGCCAGGTCTCCACCTCCGGCCCGGTGTGCCGCCCGTACACGGAGTGCCCGAGCCGCGCCAGCTGGAACCCCTGCGGCGGCGCAGGCGCGGGAGGCGAGGGCTTCGCCGGAGTCGGCGAAGGCCTGGGCTTCGGCGTGGGCTTGGGCGACACCGGGACGGGAGCCTTCGAAGCCGGAGCCGGCACGGAAACCGAGGGCGCCGGCGAGGAGGGCGCGGGAGTACGCCGGGGCGGTACGGATCCCCGCGCGGCGGGCGCCGGAGCCCCGGGCGCGCTGGTCTCCGGCGGGGCCGGCGGCGACGGCTTCGGCACCGCCGGAGCCACCACACCGGGCGGCGCGGGCTTCGCCTGGGCCTGCGGTTCGGGCTCGTCCCCGGCGAGGGCGAACACCACCCCGGCGGCCGCGGCGACCGCTATCCCGGCGGCGATGGCGGCCTTGGCCGGCAGCCCCAGCCCCTCGGACACGGCGGCACCCCCGGCCCCCGCCCCGGCACCCCCGGTCCCACCGGCGGCCCCGGCTGCGCCCGCACCCGCCCCCGCGGCCCCGGCACCGGCCGAGGACCCGCCCACGGCGGCGGCAGCGGCCCCCGCTCCACCGGCGGCGACCGCCCCACCGGCCACCACCCCGGCCGCCTTGGCGGCGTACCCGGCGGCGAACCACCCGATGACCGCGACCGGCAGCAGCGCGGGAATGCCCGCGTTGACGTCCTTCAGTTCCCCAGCGGCGAGCCGGCACTTGGCGCACTCCTCCAGGTGCTGGCGCAGCCCCCGCTCCGCCCGCATCCGCAACCCGCCCCGGGCGTACGCGCCCAGCCGGTCCGCGTACCGCGCGCAGTCACCGCCCGCACTGAGCGCGGAACTCACGTGCGCCTGGAGGTAGGCCTGCTTGAGGCCCTCCCGGGCCCGACTGGCCAGCACCGCCGTCGCGTTGGCGCTCAGCCCGAACAGCGGGGCGATCGCACTCGGCGAGGCCTCCTCGACCGTGGTGTGCCACAGCACGGCCTGCCACCGCTCGGGCAGGCTCCGGAACGCCTGCATGGCGAGCGACCGCTCCGCCTCGTGCATCGCCCGGACGTCCGCGCCCAGTTCAAGGGTGTCGTCGCCGGACATGGAGCCCAGCCCGCCCGAGCTCTCCGCCCCCGCGGCCGCCTGCTCCGCGAACAGGGCGAAGTCCTCGACCAGATGCTCCCGCCGCGCGGTCTTCGCCCAGGCGGCGGCGACCCTCCGTACGGTGGTCAGCAGATAGGCCCGCACCGACTGGTCCGGTCCGGCCCCGCCCCGTACCGCCTGGAGCGTCCGCGCGAACACCTCGGCGGTCAGGTCGTCGGCGGTGTGCCCGTCCCGGCAGCAGGTGCGCGCGTAGCGCCGTACGGAACCGGAGTGGCGGCGGAACAGCTCCTCGTACGCACCGTCGTCCCCACCGCGCATCCGGGCGATCAAGTCCGCGTCGGACGGCGGAAGTTCAGCCGCACCCGGACCCGGAGCCGCGTGCCGGCCACCGGGTTCGCGCTGGGCGGGCACCTGCCGGGCGGGCAGACTCCCCGCCCCGGCCTCACCCGCGGATCCACCGAGGGACTCGTCCCGCCCGTCAACGCTCATCGCGGAAGCCCCCGCACGACACACTCAGACCGGTACACCGATCCAGCGTGTCACACGGCGAAGCCGCCCCGGTCTCCTCTCCGCACCATCCACCCGTCCGGGCACATTCCGGCGACCCGATGACACCCCCGAGCCACGAAAAAACGCTCCCTCACCCGTTCGAGCGACCACCCCCGAAGGGAACCCCGTTGACGCCGCCCCACCCCGCCCCGGCAACGACCAGGGCAGGGACGGGACTCTCGGCGAAGCTCCCACCCGACGCGACCGCCGGACCGGAGCGCCCAGGACACCCAGGGCACCCCGGACGCTCCGCGCGGCTCACACCGCCCGGGAACGCAGCCCTTCGAGCAGGATGTCCAGCAGCCGGGCCGAAGCCGCGGCCTGGTGCGCCGGGTCCGGCAGCGCGGGCGCCGCGGTCGCTATCACCAGCAGTACATCGGCCACCGTGACGTCGGCCCGCAGCGCACCGGCCTCCCGGGCCCGGTCCACCAGCCGGCCGACGACCTCCAGCAGCGCACCCGCCCCGGAGTCCTCCGCCGGCTCGTCCTCGACGGAGTTCCGCGAGCCCACGACCCGCAGGTCGGGAACCCCGCCCACGACGGCCTGACGCTGGTGCGGCACCCGCGCCGCCGCCTCGTCCTCGGCCCCGTCCTCATCGGCCGCGCCGACCCGCAGCACCTGCGGCGGCAGCAGCCGCCCCGCGCCCGAGGCCACGGAGGTGCGCAGGAAGCACGACAGCGCCTGCCACGGCTCCTCCTCCTGGCCCAGCGCGGACTTGGCCTGCTCCGTCAGCCGGGCGGTCTCCTCCTCGGCTATCCGCCGGACCAGGACGTCCTTGCTCGGGAACCGCCGGTAGACGGTGCCGACACCGACCCGCGCGCGCCGCGCGACGTCTTCCATCGGAGCCCCGTAGCCGAGCTCGCCGAAGACCTCGCGGGCCGCCCGCAGGACGTGTTCGAGATTGCGCTGGGCGTCGACGCGCAGCGGCGTGGAACGGCCCATCCCGTGGGTCGTCGCGCCCGCCATCACGCGGCTGCCACTGTCCGAGGACAGAGCGGTGGCAGAACCATGGAAATCGGAAATGTGCATGTGTATCCCCCGGTAATCATTTGTCTCCCCCCGGAGACACTCCCCGCCTTCGAGTCGAGGGGGGCCACGGTCATGGGGCCCTGGTCCTACTCCTCGACGAGATACGAACATAGTTGAGCCAGAGTCAATTCAGAAGGGGCAGCCCCGGACGGAGCACCGCCCGATCGGAGCATCCACCCCCACTTTTCCGCCGCAAGCCGCCGGAATCACCCCTTCCGATGGCCCTGACCTGCGGACCTTTACCCCGATCCGGACTCCCCGGCAGAGCCGTCCCGGCATCATCACCGGTCACACAATGTGCCGGGCCTGTGGACAAACTCCCGGCCACGTTGCGTCATGGGATGGTGAAGGCTGCTAACTCCCGGGGCGACGCACCCGGCACACCGTCCCCCGCGCGCATCCTCGTCGTCGGAGGCGGGTACGTCGGCATGTACACGGCTCTCGGGCTCCAGCGGAAGCTGAGAGCCGGCGAAGCCGAGATCACGGTGGTCACACCCGAGCCCTACATGACCTACCAGCCCTTCCTCCCGGAAGCCGCCGCGGGTTCCATCTCGCCCCGCCACGTCGTGGTCCCCCTGCGCCGCGTCCTCGACCGCTGCCGCATCGTCATCGGCGAGGCCCGCCGCATCGACCACGCCAAACGCACCGCGACCGTCACCACCCTCGCCACCGCCGAGGAGGGCACCGGCGACATCGAGATCGAGTACGACGAACTCGTCCTCGCCCCCGGATCCGTCTCCCGCACCCTCCCCATCCCGGGACTCGCCGACTACGGCATCGGGTTCAAGACCGTGGAAGAGGCCATCGGCCTGCGCAACCACGTCATCGAACAGATGGACATCGCCTCCTCCACCCGCGACCCCGCGATCCGCGACGCCGCCCTCACCTTCGTCTTCGTGGGCGGCGGATACGCCGGAGTAGAGGCACTCGGCGAACTGGAAGACATGGCCCGCTACGCGGCCCGGTACTACCACAACATCAAACCCGAGGACATGAAATGGGTGCTGGTCGAGGCCAGCGACCGGATCCTCCCCGAGGTCGGGCCCGAAATGGGCACCTACACCATCCGCGAACTGCGCCGCCGCAATATCGACGTACGCCTCGAGACGCGCCTCGATTCCTGCGAGAACCGCGTCGCCGTCCTCAGCGACGGCGCCCGCTTCCCCACCCGCACCGTCGTCTGGACCGCCGGCGTCAAACCGCACCCCGTCCTCGCCGCCAGCGACCTCCCCAAGAACGAACGCGGCCGCCTCGCCTGCACCGCCTTCCTCACCGTCGAAGGGGTCGAACACGCCTGGGCCGCCGGCGACGCCGCCGCCGTCCCCGACATCACCGCCCCCGCCGGCGCCGAAGGCCCCGCCCGCGAATGCGCCCCCAACGCCCAGCACGCCGTCCGCCAGGCCAAGTGCCTCGCCGACAACCTGATCGCCGCCCTGCGCGACGAGGTCCTCACCGAATACGCCCACAAGTACGTCGGCTCCGTCGCCTCCCTCGGCCTCCACAAGGGCGTCGCCCACGTCTACGGCCGCAAGCTCAAGGGCTACCCCGCCTGGTTCATGCACCGCGCCTACCACCTCAGCCGCGTCCCCACCTTCAACCGCAAAATGCGCGTCCTCGCCGAATGGACCCTCTCCGGCCTCTTCAAGCGTGAGATCGTCTCCCTCGGCTCCCTCGAACACCCCAGGGCAGAATTCGAACTCGCCGCAGGGGGCCACCACCACCACCTGCCCCCCGCCCCCACCCCCGACCCCCCGCAGGACAGCCAGGGCTGACGTTGTCAGTGCGGTCGGCCACACTGGACGTGTGACCATAGGTGGGCTCACGCCTGCACAGAGTGACCTCACCGCCCAGCGACCGACCACGAGCGACTACAGCGACCACTTGCGACACCACGAGGCTTGAACGCAGTGAACTTCACGCGCTGGAGCGCCCGGTTTCCCGGAACGCAGCGCCGCGCCGCCGCCCGGAACGAGCACGCCGCAGCCCAGGCCAAACGGGGTGAAGGCTCCGTCCCGGCGGCCCGCGGCGCGGCCGCCCACCCCGTCACGCCCCCCGACGGCACCAACCCCGCCGACGCCACCGTCTCCGGCACCGGCACGGCACCGCTCCCCGTCGTACCCGCCCTCGACGAGCTCTCCGTACGGGAGGTCCTCGGCCTGCTCCCGGCCCTCGTCGCCCTCGTCCACGGCCCCGAGCACCGCGTCGCCTACGTCAACGACGCGTACACCGCCGGCTTCGGCGCCCGCAGCACCGGCGACCCCGCACACGTCGCCCTCCCCGAACTCGGCGAGCTCGGCCTGCTCCCGCTCCTCGACCAGGTCCAGCGCAGCGGCAAGCCCCGTACGGCCAAGAACCGCACCGCCCCCGGCGGCGGCAGCTCCTACACCGTCACCTGCACCCCCGTCGAGTTCCCCAAGGCCGCCGCCGACGGCGAACCGGACCCCCACCACACCGGGATCCTGGTCCACCTCGCCGACGTCACCGACCACGCCGAAGCGGTAGACCGCCTGCGCGCCAGCGAACGCCGCCAGCGCGAGGCCGCCGTCACCCTCCAGCGCTCCCTCCTGCCCCAGGAACTGGAACAGCCCGACGACCTCCGCGTCGCCGCCACCTACCAGCCCGGCGGCACCGAAGCGGCCGTCGGCGGCGACTGGTACGACGTCATCACCCTCGGCGCCGGCCGCACCGCCCTCGTCATCGGCGACGTCATGGGCCGGGGCGTCCGCGCCGCCGCCGTCATGGGCCAGCTCCGCACCGCGGTCCGCGCGTACGCCCGCCTCGACCTCCCGCCCCACGAGGTCCTGCAGCTCCTCGACGGCCTCGCCGCCGAGATCGACGCCAGCCAGATCGCCACCTGCGTCTACGCCGTCCACGACCCCAACGAGGGCCTCCTCGCGTACGCCTCCGCAGGCCACCTCCCCATCCTGGTCCGCGACGAGGACGGCACCGTCCGCCGCGCCGCCGACCCCACCGGCCCACCGCTCGGCACCGGCGGCTGGCTCCACACCTCCGGCACCATCGCGCTCGGCCCCGGCTCCACCGCCGTCCTCTACACCGACGGCCTGGTCGAACGCCGCGGCGAGGACATCGACGAAGGCGTCGCCACCCTCGAACGCGCCCTCGCCGGCGCCCAGGGCACCCCCGCCGTCGTCTGCGACCGCCTGATGCGCGCCCTCGGAGTCGACGCCGACCACGACGACGACGTCGCCGTCATGGTCCTCCAGCAGCCCGCCCGCACCGGCGCCGACGCCGAGCTCTTCCACAACGCCGCCCTCGAACTCCTCGGCGGCGTCGAAGCGGCCCCCCGCGCCCGCGCCTTCGCCCAGGGCGTCCTCGCCTCCTGGCGCTTCCCCGCCGAACTGTGCGACCTCGGCGTCCTCGCCGCGAGCGAACTCGTCGCGAACTCCCTCCAGCACGGCACCCCGCCCATGCGGCTGCGCCTGCGCCGCACCGACCGCCGCCTGATCATCGAGGTCACCGACGGGGACGACCACCTCCCCCGCCGCCGCCGCGCCGAACCGGCCGACGAAACCGGCCGCGGCATCTCGATCATCGCCACCATCGCCTCGTCCTGGGGCACCCGCCGCACCCCCGGCGGCGGCAAGGCCGTCTGGTGCGAGTTCGCCCTCCCCGACAAGTAACCGCACACGCGAAAAGGCCCCGGTCCACCGACCGGGGCCTTCCTCGTACCACTCGGCACTGCTCCACTTACGCCTACACGTGCGCGGGCTCCGAAACGGCGGCCTTGGCGGCGCCGACGGCCGGCCCGCCCTGCGCCACGACCCGCGACAGCGACGGGTTGTCCTGCACCGGCGTCAGCTGCTTGCCGAGCCGCAGCGCCAGCCAGGCGATGCCCAGCGAGACCACCACGAAGACCCCGATGTAGAGCATCGGAATCCCCGCCCCCAGCGGCACGCCCAGCGGCCCGAGCGCCAGCGCCATCTGCTTCACCAGGGCGAAGGCCGAGTTGTACTGCCCGACCGAGCCCTCCGGAGCCAGATCGGCCACCAGCGGCGCCAGCGTCGGCGACAGCATCGCCTCGCCGATCCCGAAGAGGGCGTACGTCGTCACGAACGCGCCCGCGGCCATCACCGCACTGCCGTGCCCCAGCCCGGAGAACCCGGCGATCACCCAGGCGACCGTCCAGATCAGACCGACCAGCGCGATCACGCGGGACCGCCGGCGCTTCTCCACCAGCCGGAGCACCACGAACTGCGCCACGACGATCGCACCGGTGTTGGCGGCCAGCGCGAACCCGAGGGTCGAGGGCGAGATCCCCGCGGCCTCGGTCCCGAAGGCGGCCAGACCCGACTCGAACTGTCCGTAGCAGGCGAAGAAGAGCACGAAGCCCAGCACGCACAGCTGGACCATGGCCTTGTGCCGCAGCAGCCGCTTCCAGGCGCTGCCACCGGCCTGCGCCCCGTCCTTCTGCGGCATGGCGTCCTTGAGACCCGCCACCTGAGGCATCCGCACGGTGGCGATGACCCCGGCCAGCACCAGGAACATCACGGCCTCGATGCCGAACAGCAGGGTGAAGCTGCCGGGCCGGCTCTCGTCGACGATCTGCCCGCCGACGAGACCGCCGATACCCAGGCCCAGGTTCTGCATGAAGAACTGCAGCGCGAAGGCACGCGTCCGGGTGGACGGCGTCGAACACCACACGATCATCGTGGCCAGCGCCGGCTGCATCACGGCTTGCCCGGCGCCCAGCGCCAGGGCGGACAGCAGGATCGGCACGATGCCGGTGGAGAGCCCGAGGGAGAGCGCACCGATGGACGCGGCCACGGCCGCACCCATGACCACGGGCACCGGACCACGTCGGTCGATGACCCGACCGGTGAAGGGCAGCGCGACGAGGGCGCCCAGGGCGAACGCCACGAACGCGCTCGTGGCGGCCATGGAGCCCAGACCTCGCACCTGCGCCACATAGATGTAGAGGAACGGAACCGTGAAACCGATGCCGAACGCGGTCAGCGCGTTGCCGGCCTGGATCCGCCGCATCGCAGCGCCCATCACCTTGGTCACTTCTCACCTGCCTTTGAGACCTGAAGCCTGAAGACTTCATACCTAAACTTCAAGCCTTAACAGTACACACCGAAGGAGTTAGACGCCAACGGGCTCGTGCCATACTTCGGACCATGGGTGACACCCCCGACGGCACTACGCCCGTCCACGAGCCGAGCCTCGACGAGCAGATCGCCGTCTACCAGCGCGAATTCCAGGACCTCGACCCCCAGGTCGAGAAGGTCGTCTCGGCCCTGAGCCGCCTGAACCGACGGATGAACGTCGCGTACGGGCGCCAGACCGCGGCCCTGGGCATCAGCAACGCGGAGTGGGAGGTCCTCAAGGCCCTCGTCATCTCCGGGGCGCCCTACCGGATGGGCCCGAGCGAGCTCGCGAAGCAGCTGGGCCTCACGCCGGCGGCGATGACCCACCGGATCGACCGCATGACGGCGGAGGGTCTGGTCACGCGCGAGCGGGACGAGTCCAACCGGGTCCGCGTGATCGTGGAGCTGACGGACGAGGGCCGCAGCAAGTGGCTCGACGCGATGCGCGCGGCCACGGTCTTCGAGGAGGACCTCCTCCAGGACCTGTCCACGGCGGAGCGCGGAGTACTGGGCGACATGCTCACCCGCCTCCTGGACCGCGTCGAGGACCTCCAGTCCCGGGCCTGACCTCCCGGGTTGACACGGACCCCGTGGATCCGTAAGGTTCTTCGAGTTGTCCCAGAGCCGAAAGGTTCTGACGTCAACGAATCCCGCCGCCTCGTTGCGGCAACCTACTCAGCACGATCTCCCACTGGGAACGAATTCGGCGTGCCCGAATTCATTTCCGAAGGCCCGATTATCGGTTGCCGGGGAAATCCGCTAGAGTTCAGGAGTCGGAAGGGCCCAACAGCCCGGAAGACAAACCCCGCTGACTGGGGGTCAGGCCCGAAAGAGTCTGATAGAGTCGGAGACACAAGAACAACAGAACGAAAGCCCGGAGGAAAGCCCGAGAGGGTGAGTACAAAGGAAGCGTCCGTTCCTTGAGAACTCAACAGCGTGCCAAAAATCAACGCCA
>NZ_JBHWBP010000224.1:0-12635 GCF_042735575.1 Streptomyces sp. NPDC059564
GGCGTCTTCCAGGACGATCCGGCCGATGACCTCGTAGCGCTCGGGTGCTCTGAGCTTGAGGTAGAGGCCGAGGGCCAGGCCTCCGAGGAAGACTGCGGCGACGATCCAGGGGATGAGGGTGAAGACGAGGGAGTCGGCGGCGAGTCCGGCCGCGGTCTTCATGTTGACGACCAGCAGGACCACGACGGCGCTCATCGCGATCCCGCCGAGCAGGGGGGCGGTGAACGTCTTGAACCAATGCCGGTCCTCGGGGTGGTTCTTGCGGAAGTAGCCGATCACGGCGAAGGAGCAGAGGGTCTGGACGATGAGGATGGCCATGGTGCCGAGGATCGCCAGCAGGGTGTAGAGGTGGATGTAGGGGTCCTGGCCGGTGAGCCAGAACGCGGCCACGAGGGCGATCGCGATGGCGCTCTGCACGAGGGAGGCGATGTACGGGGATCCGTGCCTGGTGTGGGTACGGCCGAGCCCTGGGTGGAGGAAGCCCTCACGTCCGATGGCGTAGAGGTAGCGGGCGGCGCACTGGTGGAAGGCCATGCCGCAGGCGAACGAGCCGGTGAGCAGGAGCCACTGGAACGAGTCGACGGCCCAGGAGCCGATGAACTGCTGCGTGGGTGCGAAGAAGAGGTCCAGGGGGTTGGCGGAGGCGGACAGTTCGACGGACTTGGTCAGGCCGTTGCCCGCGATGGTCATCCAGGAGACGTAGATGTAGAAGAGGCCGACGCCGACGACTGAGATCAGGGTGGCCTTGGGGATCACCCGCTTGGGGTCGCGGGACTCTTCGCCGTACATGGCGGTCGATTCGAAGCCGACCCAGGACCAGAAGGCGAAGAAGAGGCCGAGTCCGGCGGAGGTGCCGGTGAAGGCGTTCTTCGGGTTGACCGGTTCCAGCGGGATGCCGTCCGGGCCGCCGCCCGCGAGCAGCACCGCGGTCGCGACGGCGAACAGGACCGCGATCTCGCCGACCAGCATCACGCCGAGTGCCTTGGCGGTGAGGTTGATGTCGAAGTGAGCGAGGATGGCGGTGACGCCGAGCATCGCGGCCGCGTAGAGGGCCCAGGGGAGGTCGACGCCGAGCTGATCGTGCACGGTCGTCCGGGCGAAGTACGAGAAGACGCCGACGATCGAGGCCTCGAAGACGATATAGGCGAGGACGGCGAGCATCCCGGAGGCCATCCCCGCGATCCGGCCCAGGCCGTGGGAGATGTATCCGTAGAACGCTCCGGCCGCCGTGATCCGCTTGGCCATGGCGACGTAGCCGACGGCGAAGACGGTCAGGACGAGGGTGGCGAAGAGATAGCCGGCCGGGGCCCCGATGCCGTTGCCGAAACCGACGGCGATCGGCAGATTGCCGGTCATCGCGGTGATCGGCGCGGCGGTGGCAACGGCCATGAACACCACCCCGACCAGACCGACCGAGTTCGCCTTGAGCCGGTGGACTTCACCGCTGGGACTGTGGGACATGAACGTCCTCTCCACGCTGGCGGCAGGTAGCCGATGGGAAGGCGGCCACTCTCGCCCTGCACGACCCACGCCACAATCGACAGAAGGACCTCCAATCAGTCTGTAGGGACGACGAGTTGTCGGGCCGTCAGACAGAAGGACCGAATGCGTAACCGCCCGGTGATGTTCACGGAACCGGGGAGGAGCTAGGACTGCGGCGGCATGAACACTCGCTGCGCGACAGCAGCCGCCGTGCCGATCTGGACGGGGCAGGGCAGGGCAGGCAGGCAGGCAACCGGAGGATCGCGTCACCTCGGCGGGCCGGCCGGCGGGGTGCCTCTTCGTACGGCTCCGCGGGGCATGCCGTGCCCGCTGCCGCCGACCTCGTCGGCCAACTCCGGCGCACCGCAGGGGAATGATCTTGTGGATCAGGTTTCGTGTGGAGCGTTCTTGGCGAAGTACTTCCACCATGGGCTTATCGCCGGTCACCGGTCATCCTGCTGTCGCTGTCTTCCGTGAGCCCCGAGGCGGGCGGTCCGTCCCGGCGCTGGGCCCGCAGGTCGGTACTGAGGCCAGGCGCACCGCGCGCGTGCTGGCCGGGTTGGCGACCCATGCCAGACCTGTCGAACGGACCCTCGCGCTGCGGCAGGCCGCTGCGGCTGCCGGTGAGTTGGTGGCCGCGCTGTCGGCTCTGGCTCCGGCCGTGGCCGGTGAGGGACTAGCGGCGGAGTCGACCAGTCAGTCGTTCTTCCGGGTCCGTGAAAGGGAACTGTCGGACCAGCAGGCCGCCCTGCACGGTGTCCTGGTCGTCCACCGCGCTCTGGAAGATCTGTGCGAGGCTCCGCTGTCGGGCGCCGACCTGGCGCTGGAGGCGGCCGGGATGCGGCAGGCGCTGCTCGACCTCACCGGCGCAGCGCCGGGCGCCGCCCCCGACTCCGTACCGCTGGTGGCCGTCCCCGAGCCGGCTGCGGGCGCGTCGTTGGAGAGTGTGTGGAGTGCTCGGTGGCTCATCGGGCACCAGGTCCATGTCCTGTTCAACATCTGCGCCGCGGTCGCCGTGGCCGACGCCACCCGCCATCTACGGCAGGGCGACGGCGATGCCGCTCTGCCGCGGCTGGATGATGCGACGGTGTACGTGCGGGGTTTCCCGGCGGCCATGACCCACGCCAGTACGATCCCGGCCGATTACTACATGGCGGCGATACGCCACACCATGGCTCCCCCGTCGGTGGACGCCCCGTTGAGCGGGCGCCAACATCGCGGATACAAGCTGTTCCGGGCAGCGATGAAGGACCTGCTGTCCGTGGTTCCCGACTCCTACGAGCAGTTGGCGGCCCGCGCTCCGGAGCTGGCCGAGGCACGGGGAGCGCTCCTGGAAGCCGACATCGTGGACGGTGAACGGCACATCACCCTCGCGTACTCGATGGTGCATCTGCATCGTTCCATCGCTCAGAAACCAGAAGGACCCGACAACGCCGTCGCCGAACTTCGGCACATGCGCCACCGCCGCGCAGCCCAGTACGCCTCCCTGATCCGATTCGGGGACCACTACATCGCCGACGCCGTGGCCTCCCTGCGCCACTCGTGACTCCGCGTGTCCGCCGCCCACACCTCCGGCAGGAGACCCTGATGCCCGAGACGACGCCCGGCACCACCCAAAGCCCTGCCGTCGCCGCCGACTGGACGCTTGACCCGGCCGATGCCGGCGCGTGCGAGCGGCTGGCCCGCACCCTGTGCACCGGCGAGCACGACCAGGTCGACGACCCCGAGTGGGTGGCCCGGGCCCGGGATGCCTGGGAGGAGCTTCCGTTCCCGCTGCGCCGTGGGGTGCGCCGATTTCGAAGGCACTCCGGCCCGCATGGCACATTGGTGATCGGCGGCCTGCCCGTCGATCAGGCGGCCCTGCCCGCGACTCCGTCCGTGCCCGGCTCGGTCCAGCGCCGGGCCACCGTCTCGGCCGCGGTGCTCACCATGGTGGCCTGCGGGCTCGGCGAGCCTCTCGCCTACCGGGCTGAGAAATCCGGCGCCCTCGTGCAGGACGTCGTACCCGTGCCCGGGCAGGAAAGCTTCCACGGCAACGCCGGATCGGTGCCGCTGTCCTTCCACACCGAGAACGGCTTCCACCCCCACCCACCCGACCATGTGGTCTTCCTGTGCTTGCGCGCCGACCACGACCAGATCGCCGGCATGCGCGTCGCCGGCATCCGCCAAGCGCTGCCGCTCCTCACCGCAGCCGGTCGCCGTGCCCTGTTCGCACCGGAGTTCATCACCACACCACCGCCTTCCTTCGGCCCCGACGCTGCCGCGAGTGGGCCCGGCGTCGAGCCCCGACCGGTGCTGTCGGGAGCGGTCGAGGATCCCGACATACGGATGGCCCAACTGGTCACCACCCCGCTCACCCCTCGGGCCACTGCGGCGCTGGCCGAATTCGGCCGCGCCTGCGAGGCGACCGCCCGCACCCTGCGCTTGAATCCGGGCGACCTGGTCGTCATCGACAACCGCGTCACCGTCCATGGCCGCACCGCCTTCCACCCCCGTTACGACGGAGCGGACCGCTGGCTGCAACGCACCTACGTCACCACCGACCTGCGCCGCTCCCGCGACCACCGCCCCCACGACGGCCACGTACTCGCCCGCTGACCAGCGTCCGGTCCCATGGGTAGGTGCGCACGTACGCGGTGAACGGAGGTACTGAAGATGATCGAGGTTGTGCTGAGGCTGTCAGCCCGTGATTTGGTGTACGGGGACCTGGCGTCGTGCGGGTGGGCAGGGTCTGATCACCACATGGCCGGCGTCGCCGAGCAGTTGGAACGTGTGCGGACCGGTGAGGTCGACTACCTGGCGGTCTGCCCTGGGACGGACGTCCCGGTGGCGAGGGGGGGCGTCGACTACCAGGTCAAGGAGGGCGTCGGCACGTTGTGGCAGCTGGCAGTCCACCCCGCCTTGCAGTCGTGTGGGATCGGCACGTTCCTTGTCGAAGCCGCAGAACTGCGGATCAGGAACCGCGGTCTGCGGCGGGCCGAGCTGGCTGTGGAGGAAAGCAACCCCCGGGCGCGTGCGCTGTACCAGCGACTGGGTTATGTCGCGTACGACCGCCAGCCGGACTCGTGGGACGAACAAGCCCCTGATGGATCGTTGCGCCGCTACGAAACGATGTGCACGTTGATGCGGAAGGAACTCTCGTAGGCTCAGCCACGGCCGCAACCCTCCAAGGTCGTCAGTGATGGCGGAGGCTCCTTCCTCGGGCCGTGCCCGGCGGCGATCACCGTTGTCAGACCCCCTTGTCACTGTCGCGAACCTCGCGAACCCGAGACCATCGAGGGCGGTCTTGACGAGCGACAACGATGTGCGGCAGTTCGGCATCCACACCTATGACCAGTGGACGGCGATGTGGAACGGCGATCTGCACCTTGCCGAGGAGATCATGGCGCCGGAATTCGCCCTGCGTTATGCCTCGCTTGTCGATGGCGCACGGACCGGCCTGGTCGCCCGCCCCTATCTCGCTGCCGTCACGGCGAGGACGGCCGGACCTTTTACCGCTAGGGACTGTCTTCAGCCGTGCTCTCCGCTTCTCCACGGCCCGGATTTCGGGTTGTGTACCGTCCTCCCTATGCCTGAGATGCAGTTGCTTCGTCCGGACCATGCCTCCGCGCTCCTCGCCTTCGAGCGGGAGAACCGGGCTTACTTCGCGGTCTCGGTACCGGACCGGGGGGAGGACTACTTCGCCGGGTTCGACGAGCGGCATCGTGATCTGCTGGCCGAACAGGACGCCGGGAACTGCTACTTCCACGTGCTGGTCGGTGCTGAGGGCGAGGTGCTGGGGCGGGTCAACCTGGTGGACGTGGCGGACGGCGGTGCCGAACTCGGGTACCGGATCGCAGAGCGGGCCGCGGGCCGGGGGCTGGCCACCTCGGCTGTGCGGGACGTGTGCGGCCTCGCTGCCGACCGGTACGGGCTGACCTCCCTGCGGGCAGCCACCACCCTCGACAACGCGGCGTCCCGAGCCGTGCTGGCCCGCGCGGGGTTCAACGTCACCGGCGAGACGCGGCTCTCCGGCCGCCCGGGCCTGACGTACCTTCGCAGCCTCGACGATTACTCCGCTCCGCCTGCCGACTTGTGACGCTGACCCCGCCCCGACCCGGCGCCGCCGCGGAGACCGGATCCGGGGTGGCAGGGGGCTGCGACCACCTTCACCCACATGTTGCTCAAGGCATCGATGGTCCTGAACCTAGGAGGTCAGTGAAGGCTCGCGATCCGTGCTCTGGCACGCTGTCCCGGTGGACGCTCTCATCGGCACTCAAGCTCCTCGTCAGCGACTGGCTGATCCGGCCTCGGCGGTCGCAGCCTTGGAGCAGGCCGTCCCCGGCCTCGCCCTGGTTCGACGTACGGCTCCAGCCGGCATCAACTGGGCACGGCTCGAAGAATGCCTGACCGCGGAGCTGCCCTCCGACTACAAGCTGCTTGCCAACAGCTACCCGTCCTTGGCTTTCGGCGACTTCCTTTGCGTCGGCTTCCCGGAACCCGGGCAGGAACGGGCATGGGCAGAGGACCCCGAAGATCTTGAGATCCTCGCCGAGTGGTGTGCGGACGCAGAGATGTCCGTTCCTCTGCACCCCTTTCCTGCCCCCGGAGGCCTGCTGCCCTGGGCCGCGTCGAACCAGGGCGACTACTTCCTCTGGAACACCACAGGGTCCGGTCCCGACTCGTGGACCGTCACCGTGGCCTCACGCAACGGCGGCTGGTGGCACTACACCGGAGGCGCGGTTCAGTTCCTCGCCGACCTGATCAGCGGAGCTTTGGAACTGTGGGAGCTGCCGTCGGTACGGCCCCACGTCGAGGCCTTCTGAGCGAACGACGGCTCTCCTACTTGCTCGTGTTCAATGGTCGAACGGAACTGGGCGCCCGCCTCGCCTAAGGGCGGGCCGCCGACCATGACCACCGTGACGGACACGGCGGTCCGTAGCCTCGGCGGGGACTTCCTCGCTGGGACTTTCGGCCGCTCCTTCCAGCACTGGTCACAGGCCGCCGCAGATCACGCGGAAGGGAAGAGCTGTTCGCGCACCCATTGGGGATCGGGGTTGGTGTGTGGCCGGCCCGCCAGGAGGACGGTCGGGACGGTCTCGTTGCCGTCGTTGGCCGCCCTCACCGCTGCGGCTCCTGCCGGGTCGCGCCAGATGTTGACCCAGTGCAACTGGCGGGCGCTGCGGCCCAGCCGGATGCGCATTCGCATGCAGTACTTGCAGCCCGGCCGCCAGAACACGACCGGGCGGCCGTCGACCGCGCTGCGGCGTTGTGCCTCCCGGGCACCGATCGACCTCGGGAAGATCAGGGGCGAGTGCACGCCTGCGAGGGCCAGGAACCCCAGCAGGAGTGCTGCGGCTGTGCCGGGGCTCCCCTTGAGGGTCAGCCCCGTCGCGACGGCTGAGCCGCAGAGCACAAGCAGCATCGGTAGGATCCAAGTGCGCATCATGGTGACGCAGGTTATCGATGACTCGAAAAGCTCGTCGAACCAGGCCGCTCACCTGGATGTACTCCGGAGTCCTGCGGGCGAGCCGGATGCTACAACCACGCAGGTCACCGACCTGTACGGCCCTGCCCGCGGCATGGCCTGGGACCGCATCCCTCCGAGGCCCACCACCCGATCCGCGTGGATCGACCACACCAGCGAACTCCCCGTCATCGAAGGCACGTTGATCCGCCGCCAGGTCGACCGCCTCCACGAGGGCGGAGATCCACTGCCGCTCTGACTGTGGTCGTCGGCCACCGGCCTGAGCGTCGGGCCGTCGACGTACGCTGGCAGGCGTTCCTGCGGCGCTTCGACCTGGAACACTCCTTCCGGCTGATGAAGCAGACCCTCGGGTGAACCCGGCCGAAGAAGCGCACCCCCGAGGCCCGAGACCGCTGGACGTGCCTCGTGGTCGCCGCCCACACCCAGCTCCGGCTCAGCCGCGAAGCCGCGGCGGAAGTCCGCCACCCCTGGGAGAGCCCGGCCGAGCCCGCACGGCTCACCCCGGCTCAGGTCCGCCGAGGATCTCGGAACCTCCGCCCGCGCCCTGCCTGGCCGACGCAACGCTCACCGGGCCGGTGCCGCGACAGGTCAGCAGCGTGTAGGCAGGATGTCGGCCGCCTGGCGGGACTGTCGGTGATCCATAGGCGATGTGCCGGTGGCCTCTGGAACCGTGGGAGTCGAATTGCCGGCGGAGCAGTCGCAGCCGCCTTCACCAGCAAGGGAGCCCCGTCCATGTCGTCCGCATCCCCCACCCCGCCTTGGAACGTCCGACGGCTACCGCGTGCCGATGGCCGCGTTTTCCTGGTCACCGGCGGCAACGCCGGCATCGGGTACTTCGTCGCGGAGCAGTTGTCGGCGACCGGAGCCACCGTCGTACTCGGCAGCCGGAATCCCGCCAAGGCCGAGATCGCCACGGCCTCGATCCGTGCGCGGGTCCCCGGCGCACGGGTGCGGGCCGTACGGCTGGACCTCGCCGCCCTCTCGTCGATCGAAACAGCGGTGGAATCACTGGAGGTGGAGCGCCTCCACGCGGTAGTCCACAACGCCGGCGTCGCGCTTGACGACCCGCCGCGCAGGGAGACCGAGGACGGTCACGAGCTCATGTTCGGCACGAACCACCTCGGGCACTTCGCCTTGACCCGGTGGCTGATGCCGCTGCTGTCGGCCGCGCCGGCGGCCCGCATCGTGACCATGGGCAGCTTCGCGGCAAAGTCAGAGCGGCTCGACCTGGACGACCTGCAGTCCCGGAAGGACTACCGGCCCAAGCGCACCTACGGACGCTCCAAGTTGGCACAGATGTACTTCGGCGTCGAGCTCGACCGCCGCCTGCGTGCTGCCGCCAGCGCGGTGACGAGCGTGGTGGTCCATCCCGGCGGCGCGCTGGACTCCCTCACCCCGTCACGGCCGCCGGTTCATAGGCGAACCACCGGCGCCCGGCTGAGCGCGGCACCTGCGGCCCTCCTCGTCCAGGGCAAGCACGCCGGCGCATGGCCCGCAGTCCGGGCGGTGCTCGACCCGGCCGTGCGTGGAGGCCAGCTGTGGGGACCACGCGTCTTCGGCCTGCGCGGCGAGCCCCGCCACGAACCGATAGCGGACCACCTCGCCGACACTTCCGTCGCGGCGCGGTTGTGGGATTCAAGCTGTGACCTGACCGGCGTCGACCCCGGTGCCATCCCCGGATAACCCTAGTGGTGCTTGGTCAGGGTCCGTCGTTGGTGGCGTGCCCGGATGATCAGCTATGCCCATGACCGGATGTGATGCCTGGAGAGTTGGCTGGGGTCCGGTGTGACCTGCCGGATTTCGCGGCGGATGTGTTCGAGCCGTTCACACCGGTCGTCCACGAGTGACGGACCCACCTCACCCTCTGGGCCGGCGCCTGCCCCACCTGTCACCTCGGCATGCCAGCACCAACACCAACCGTGACCCAGCCCTACTAGGTGGTCGTGCGCCTGGCAGGCCTGTCGGTGGGCTTCTTGGGGCGCTTCGCCGAAGAACCACGCCTGCTTGCGCAAGCGCGGCATCCGCTGCATCGTCCCGGACAAGGCCGGCCAGGCCCTCAGCCGCAGGAAGCGCGTGCCGAACTTCGGCGGCCGCCCGCCGAAGTTCGGCAAGATCGACTATCGCGAGCGGCACGCGGTTGAGCGCGGCATCAATCGCCTCAAGCGCCACAGGGCCGTGGCCACCAGGTAGGAGAAGCTCGCGGTCCGCTATGAGGCGACCGTACTCGTCGCAGCCATCAACAAGGGCTGTGATCCGTCGCTCCCACGGACGAGAGCCAGACAGTCAGCTTCCGTGGGGCAGTTGGGCCAGGGCCTTGAGCATCTGCTTCCAGGCATCATCAGAAGCGTTCACGTCATAGCTTTCGGGGCGGTCCTCGCACAGGAACCCATGCTCGGCTTGAGGGTAAGCGATCAGTTCGTGCCGTACCCCGGCCCGCTGGAGACGCCGGCCCAGGCGCTGCCATTCATCTGCTGAGATCAGGAAGTCCTGCCCGCCGACGATACCGAGCAGTGTGGTGTTGTGTTCGGCGATGGCGGCTGCACCTGAGAGTGTCAGGGGCGGTTCGGGCTCGGCCAGCGGGATG
The DNA here is from genome assembly GCF_042735575.1 of Streptomyces sp. NPDC059564. Taxonomy (NCBI): domain Bacteria; kingdom Bacillati; phylum Actinomycetota; class Actinomycetes; order Kitasatosporales; family Streptomycetaceae; genus Streptomyces; species Streptomyces sp. NPDC059564. The sequence goes on from NZ_JBHWBP010000224.1 coordinate 9,534, forward strand.
CCACCGTCCAGGGTCCAGCCGCCGTAGCAGCTGATGACCGTGTCCAGCGGCAAGCGGGTGGCAGCCAGGATGCCCAGGTGGCCGCCCAGGGAGAAGCCGGCAAAGGCACGAGCAGGACCGGCGCCCAGTGCGACGCCCGCGGTGAGGGCCGCCTCGGTGTCGGCAGCAACCCCCTCGCGCGTCAGATGGCCCAGCAGCCGGAAGCCTTCCTCGCGCCCGTGATCGTCATACCCCAGGTCGGCGCGGCGAGCCTGACGCCAGTAGAAGTCCGGTGCGATAGCCGCGTAGCCGGCCGCTGCCAGGCGCTCGCACACCTTCTGCACCCAGGCCGTAACGCCGAACAGCTCCATGCCGACCACCACGGTCGCGACAGGAGCTCCAGTGGCTGGAGCAGCGGCATATACATCCGGCCCCTCGGGCAAACGCATCCAACGAGCAGAAACCGGAGCAAGATTCGACATGGATATCCCCCGAACAAGCAGGCGATGAACACCCAGGGTGCGGCCACGGGCGCCTCAGGCTAACCCGGGTGGCTTGAGACGCCGCCACACCACCCCACACACTTCCGATACAGGCTTTAAAGGTTGTTGCAGAACGTCGGAGCCGGTCTGGGAGGGGAAGAGACGTTCAAGGGGTTACGGATGGCCCGTTTCGAACGGCTGACAGCTGATGGGCACGGACGATCGTCGGGTCGACCGCGACGACCCACCGATCTGAACAGGTCGGCCTCGGAGCAGGATGGGCGTGTGACGCCTCCCCGACTGCTGTGGTGCGACCCGCGGCCCATCCCCCGGTTCAGCGGGCAGGAGCCGGTGACCACGATCGTTCGCGATCCCAGCTTCCACGAACCGACTGAAGAAGATGGCTGCTGGAGGTTCGGGTACTTCTGCCAGGCGCGTGACCACCCCTACTGGCACGCGTCCTGCGGGGTGTCGACGGTCGCAGTCGCAGGCAGGACAAGCAGAGGCAGGACGTGGACGAGCCAACACGTCCACGCCAGGTGACTTCTTGTGAAGCGCGGGCCATAGGACCCGGAGAGCCTGGTGTTCGCCCAGATGGCCGACTATCAGACCAGGCGGGCACCCCTGTTTCGTGGACGGACACGAACCGTTCCCATCCGGACAGCCATGAGCCAACCGGCGTGAACGGGTACCCGCCCGCCCTCACAGGCCAAGGTCCTCTCCAGAGCTCTCGGCCCTCCAGCAGTCCGGTGATGGTGCGCCGTGGCCCGAGTTCAGGAGCCGATGAAGCGGGTCGCGCCCACGAACGGGCGGTTCGTCAGGGGCTCCTCCCTTACCCTCTCCCCGGTCTTGGGCGAGTTGATCATCATCGGTTCGCCCTTGTCGTTCCTGCCGACGTAGATGCCCACGTGGGTGACGTTCGAGGTGCTGCTGCCGAAGCCCAGGACGTCGCCGGGCCGGAGGTCGGTCGGCGATGTGATCCGCTCGCCCTCGGCCGAGCCCGCGGGCGCCGAGCCGCCGCCCGCGTCGAACTGCGGCTGGCTGTCGCGCGGGATGGTGATGCCGAGGGCGGAGTACACCTGGCTCGTCAGGCCGGAGCAGTCGTAGCCGAACCCGGCCGTGCCGGACCACAGGTACTCCAGACCGAGGAACTTGCGCGCTTCGGCGACCACGTCGTCGCCGGTCACCCCGGACGTCGGGACCTTCGCGAGGTCGCCGCGCTCGAAGTAGATCGGGGTGCCGTCGTTGGCCCGGGCCTCCACGACGGACGGGGCGCCCGCGACCGGCTTCACGGCGAACTCCGTGTTGAACGAGTACTCGGTGCCTCCCTTGGACGGCGCCCCAGCCGCCAGTGCCTGACGAGAGCGGTAGCCCCAGGCCGTCGGGCTGGTGACGCGCTCCGCGGTCGTGCCGGACGGAGCCCTCTTCCGGAGTTTCGTCAGCTGCCGGTCGGGCACCCAGCCGGGGTAGCCGGCCGCATCCCTGGGCGTGGGCTGGCCGTGGACCACCACCTTGTCCCAGAGCACGCCGTCCTTGGTCGTCGTGTCGACCACGGTGACCCGGCCCCCGTACAGGGCCTGCGTCTCACCCGGGACGTCGCGGCGCAGGTTGATGTCAGGGGCCATGGCGGCGAACCAGCCCCGGATGTCGACCGGGTTGGTGAGCGCCTTCGCGTCCACCGTCCGCAGTTTGTCGGGGCTCACCCAGATCTGCGCGACGGACACGTCGACGTAGCAGGTCCTGGCGCCCTTGCAGGCGGCCGACGCCGCCGAAGGGGAGGTGTCTGCGGCGGAGACGGGATGCGCCAGGGGAACCAAGGCCATGAAGGCGCTGACGGCAACGGGAAGCGCGATGTTCGAGAGGGGCATACGACGATTGTCCTGCGCGGGCCGCCGCGGACCAGGGACCGACCGGCCGACCATGCGGCTGATATCGGACATGCCGGTCGTGACTCGGGGGATGAGGGGGAAGCGCGGGCCCGTTGGCAGCCGTTGCCAGCGCGGCAGGAGCCGGTCACCTTCACCCGACGCCCACGAGCAGGCTGACGGTCCCGGCGGGTGCCGCCCGGACAGGGCTGAGGAAGCCACCCCGAGCCCCCTTCCCGGTGGGGTGAGCCCGTCCGGTGCTGCCAGGGCATGGTCTGGCGCGGACCCCGGACGACGGCGCAGGCGCCGGGACCCGGGCAGGTGACCGTGGTCAGTGGGGCCCCTGCCCTCCACTCGCCACCTGGGTCGTGATCACTCGCACGCCAGTGCTTCCGGCCTGTTCACCGCCACTGGTAGGTGCGGTCGGTCATGGGCTCATGTCCGTTGGAGAGCCGGGGCCGGGAAGGGCGGAGAGGTGCGTTCGCGACCGGCGGCGGCCTGTCAGGATCAGAGGGTCAACGGCTCTTCACAGCAGTGGAGTTGAAGGTCTCGCGGTAAGTGCGCGGCGGTACCCCGACGTGCGCCTTGAACAGGGTCCGGAAGTTGGCCGGCGTGCCCAGGCCGCAGCGCCGTGCGACGGCTTCGACCGTCAGGTCGCTCGATTCCAGGAGTTCCCGTGCCAGGCCGAGCCTTGCATCGAGCAGCCAACTCATGGGCGGTCGACCGGTGTCGGAGTGGAAGCGCCGGATGAGGGTGCGGCGGGACATGCCGGCCTG
>NZ_JBHWBP010000225.1:0-12614 GCF_042735575.1 Streptomyces sp. NPDC059564
GTGTCCGTCGCTGCGGCGAGCTCGCCGATCTTCATGTGGCGCCCCTCACAAACCCTTGAATCTCACATTGATGTGAGATCTTAGCGTGAGGGCCATGACGAACACGGAACACCCCATCGCCCTCTACGGTTTCCTCCGCCCCAGGCCGGAGCGCACGGACGACGTCCGGCGCATCCTCTCCTCCTTCGTGGAACCCACCAGGCAGGAGCCCGGCAACCTGCAGTACCACCTCCACGAGCAGGAGGACGGCCGCTTCTTCCTGTACGAGGTCTGGCGCTCGCAGGAAGACCTGGACCGGCACAACGCGACGCCCCCGCTGCGCGCCTTCCTGGAAAACCTCTCGACCTTCCTGGAGGGAGCCCCGGAGGGCTACTTCGACACCATGCTCAGCCCGTATCCCAGGGCTGAACCGGTTCACGCCTGAGACGGAGCCCACGACAGGTGCCATGCACCGAACCGAGTGGAGCGGAACTCAAACCCCACAGCCGAAGCAGCATCCACCGCGAATCGGCCACCGCGGACAGGAAGGACTGCGAAATCCACTCTCCTTCCGGGCCGTGTCGGCAAGGAGCATGAGGCCGTCGGCGGTGCCGAAGGTGAGCTGCGGGCCGTTTCAGATGACGCAGGGATCCTCATCGGGTTCCAGGTCATCCACCTCCCACGCCCGCCACTCGTTCCAGCCTTCCGCATCCGACCGGATCTCTTCGCCCAGGTTCCGCCACGCGCAGGCTGGGCGGGAGGAAGGACCGAGGTGCCCGTTGAGCTGGACGGGGGCGTACGCGTCGACGATCGCCTTGTAGTCCGCAGGAAGACTTCTGCCGACCTCCTGCTCCAGGCGGATCCAGGCAGCAGGATCAGCGAAACGATTCTCCGCTGGGCCGAGCATGCCGAATACAGCCTGTAGGCAGTCGGTCATCGCTGCCCATGGCGCTTGTTGGGATGTGTCCAGGACAGCATCGGCCCCTTCTCATTGGCTCTGTCGGCCGGGCCCTCGTCGTAAGGGTTTGGATGTGGTGCAGAAGCTGGTGCCGGACGAGTTGTGGAAGCTCATTCTGCGTGTGGTGCCCCCGACGCCAACGCGGCTTCGAGGAGGTGGACGTCGTAGGGCGGACGATCGTGGCGTCCTGGCAGAGGGGGTGCTCGTGCCCGCTTCGGCCGGGAACCGCCGCCCGTCACGAGTCGATCGCCAGCAGGGGGCTGACGTTCCGATATCCGGCTACTCGGGCCGCTTCGTTGCCATGGCGCTGGCACAGGCGGGGTGGGTGCGGGTGGCATAGGAGCGAGCGGCCACGATGAGGCCGATGCCGAGACCGGCGAATGCCAGGCCACCGAACTCGACCATCCAGGTGATCCCCGAGCTGGTGGTGAACGGCGGGGACGGCTTGATCGCGGGTAGCACGCCGACGGCGAAGAGCGGGGCCATGACGATGAGGACGGCTCCGTACATCGTCAGGGGGATGCCGGTCAGCCAGGCCGGGATCAACGGCAGCAGCCGCGGCACCCGCCGTTCGGACAGGATCAGCGTCCAGCGGGGGAACACCTGCCCCCACACGTAGAGCAGCCCCAGCAGCAGGAAGACTCCGACCATCGCAGCCAGCACGGTCACGTCGATCCCCGCCTCCGCGGCCGCCTTCGACGGCCCCGACGCGCCGACGCTCGTCGTCCGCTGCCAATCATCGGCCGAGACGCCGAGTGCGTCGCCGCCCAGCGTCCAGATGCTTTTGACTCCTGCCCACGGCAGGAGTCCACACATGAGCAGGTACACCGCCCTGCGGGTCCGCTTCGGAGCCGGGGAGGCAACCGGGTGGGCGAGCGGGCCGTCGGTGGCGCCTGCATGCGGCCGCCCGCATCGCGGGCAGTCGCCGCGCAGCCGTCGGCGGTATGACAAGCCGACGAGGAGCAGGAGCGCTGCGCCAAGGGTGTTCAACAGCACCTGAGCCAAACCGGTGGCGCTCTCGACCCCCGAGAGCGTTACCAGCGTCACGAAGTAGATCGGCAGGCCATTCGTCCCCACGACGAACACCGGGATCGTCGCGATCAGCGCTGTCGCCACCGCAGCCCGGCAAGGCCTGGCAAGTGTTCGGGTGCTGGCCAGGCAAGCCCCGCCGGCCAGGACGGCGAGGGTCGCCAGGAGAAGCTGGACCGCCGGAGCGTATGAGGCGTGCTCCTTCCATGGCACGGTGATGCCCGCCGCCGCCCACGTGACCTCGACACCGGCGTATACCACGCTCCACAGTGCAGCGGCCCTGGGCGCCCATACGTGCCACCGCCTCCACCACAGCATCCGCCCCGGGCTTGCGGTCGGTGGCCCAAGAACGCCGCCTACCTCCGAGTTCGCGGGAAGAGCCACTGTGACCTCCGTATATCCCGATTTCCGACGCTCCAAGATTCCCCGTCACCCGCGCCGATCACATCCGTCCCACGGATCATCCGGCCTCCCCCGCACAGGGGAGGCCGGATCGTGAGCGTCAGCCCGGCCCGAGGATCACGGTGCGGTGCGGCCGGTCAGGGTTGAGAAGTCGCTGTCGCGCCGCCCAAGGAGCTTGTCGATCGAACGTGCGTCCCGTTCGGGTGAGGTCGGTCGCTGCCGGGCAGCATGCAAACAGGGCCTAGTGGCAGCTCGGAGGGTGGCTACGCCAACGAGCGATCCAGGAGGCCCTGTTGTCGCAGTTGCACGCCGTCGCCGAAAAGGAGTCCAGAGCGGGTCGTGGGCCTCGACGAGGCGGCAGCGCTGCTGCCTGGCTTCGGCCGGGCCTCCCCGCCGGGATGAAGATGATCGATCCGCTCCACGGCTGAATCCACGGCGGACGCGGCCGGGGCGGCGGGCGTGGCGTCGGGCGTGGCGTCGGGATTTGTACGGGTTGTCGGGTGATGATGGCGCAGTGCGACTTGATCACGTGTCCTATGCGGTAACCCGCGACAGCTTCGTCTCGACTGTCCAGTGGATCGGATCGGCCCTCGGCGCCGGGTTCGTCGACGGGGGTGTGCACCCGCGATTCGGCACCCGCAATTTCATTCTCCCGCTGAGCGGCGGCACCTACGTCGAGGTCGTCACCACACTCGACCACCCAGCCGCCGACCGCGCACCCTTCGGCCAGGCGGTCGCGCGCCGCGCCGCCGAGGGCGGCGGCTGGCTCGGTTGGGTGGTCTCCGTCGACGACATCGCCCCGGTCGAGGCCCGCCTCGGCCGCACCTCGGCCGAGGGCCACCGTGTCCGCCCCGACGGGTTCGACCTGAGGTGGAAGCAGATCGGCCTGCTGGAACTGATGGAGGACCCTCAACTGCCCTATTTCCTTCAGTGGTCGGTCCCCATCGAGGAGCGCCCGAGCGCCGACCCGCGCACCTCCACCACCATCCACGGGGTCTCCATCGCCGGCGACGCCACCTCCATCGCCGAATTCCTCGGCGAACCGGCCGACCACCCCCTCGACCAGATCGACGTCACCTGGGTCGAGGATGAGGAACCGGGCCTGGTCTCGGTCGAGTTCGCCACCGCCCACGGCCCGGTCACGATCTGACCAGGGCCCGACTGCCCCGCCGAAGCAGCCGGCTGGGGTCTCCTGGCTGGCGCGTGTCTCTCTGATGGGTCGGTCAGTTGATCGGATGTGTCTGCCCGATTAGTGATCACTGATGCGATGTGGGGCCGGATCGAGCCGCTGATGCCGGCCGATCCGGTCCGGGGACGGCGGTGGGCTGATCACCGCCGAACGCTCGAGGCCATCGCGTGGAAGTACCGCACCAACTCGCCCTGGCGGGACCTGCCCGACGAGCTCGGCCCGTTCCAGACCGCCCACGAACGGCTGATCAGATGGGCCGTCGACGTTCACGGTTGTCGAAGTGCCGGAACGCCGGAACGCCGCAACGAACAGGGCCGGGGCCTTCGCCCGCTCGATGGCCTGCCGGGTGTGGTCGTCCCCAGCGCCCACAGCGCGATCAGGGATGCCTGCGGCCCCTGCGCTTCAGCCGCCCTGGCCGGCGCTTCCGATCGGGCCGACCTTGACCGGGGAGCCGGTGCCGTCCGTGACGGGCAGTGTGGCGGCGCCCGGCCAGACGAGGGTGACCGACTTCGTCTCGTCCGGCGGGGTCACCACGAGCCCCGTGATCCGGACGCCGGAACCGCCCGACGTGTTGAGCGGGTAGTTGACGCCGAAGGAGATCGTCGCCCCCTTCTTGAGGACGGCCGGTCCGGGGTGCTCGCCGGTGCGCTGCGCGGACAGCGACCCCGCGTTGGTCTTCAGGTCGACGCCCGCGTACTCGGAGAGCGTGCAGTCCCGGCTGCCGTGGTTCTTCAGCTGGACCGCGACGGTACCGTCGGTGTCGCCGCCGATGGTGCTGTCGATCGCCGTGATCTCCAGGTCGTCGGTGCGGCACTTGCCGGCCTTGCCGTTCTCGGTGGAGCCGGTACCGGCAGCCGTACCCTTCCCGTTGGAGCCTGTCCCGGCGGAGTCCTTCCCGCCGCCCTGATCCGAACTACCCGAGCTCGAACCGCCGCCCGAGGAGGACGGGGTGGACGCGGAGGACGGGGTGGACGCGGTGGACGCGGACGACGGGCCGCCTTGCGCCGCGCCGTCTTCGCCGTTCTGGCACGCCGTCAGTGTGAGACCGGCGGCTACGGCCAGGGCTGCGAAGGTGAGCTTGTGAAGGCGCATCGTTGCTTCCTCAGAATGGGTTGGCAGTGTGGGCCGCTCGGGTCGGTACGGGTCGGTACGAGCGAGCGCTTCTCATCACCATGACCCGCCCGGCCGGTGAAGCGTTCCGCCTGACCGCACCTAATACCTTCCTGTTACACGCACAGCCGGACGCAACGCGCACGGCCATCGGGCGCACGGCGCCGGGGGAAGCCGCCCACCAGCCGGGACTGCGATTCCCGCCACCGTTTCGCACCAGTTCGCGCCACTCGTCCGCTGGGACAGACCCGTAACCCTGTGGATCTTGACCCGAAGCAGTGGCATGCCCTCCTCAACGCTCCTCGCACGCACCCGCGCCCGGGAGGCAAGGGCGTTCTTTCGGATCTTGTCGGACCCGGCCGTTGACGTTGCCTGTGGGTTCGACGGCCGGTGCTCAGCTGTCCGGAGCCAGCTTCCGGTTGGTTCCGGACCGGCCGATGTCCAGGTCCGGGAGCGCCGTCAGGGTCGCGCCATGTTCCAGAGGCCGAGCAGGTCAACGTCGAAGAGCATCAGCTGCGTCGGGCAGCCGAGGCGCGGGCCTGCTTGGTGACCTTGCACGAGGCGACGAAGAGCGGGACGTCCGCTCCGTGTTCGTCGCGGACGGTGCCGTTGAGCTTCCGCAGGTCCGGGCTGCCGACCGTGCGGTGCGCGGCGTACCGCTTGCACTGTTGCCGCCCGGCCCGCCGCCTGCTCGCGGAGCGGAGAAGCTTCGACGACGTCGTTGACGACCACGTCGATCGGAACCGCGCTGTCGGCAGACCCGGCAAGGTTCCGGGCCGCCCGTCGGCGGACCGCCGAACCCGCGGCGGTCGTTCCCGACTGGAACTCGGGGCCTTACCCTCCCCCACTCGGTACGTCGCACCGGGAGGGCCGCCCGCCGGGGCGCGCCGCCGTCCAGGTCCTTCACGACGGCACCGAACACCGCGGATCGGCAACCAGGTAGCCCGCCGAAACGGCGCAACCCCGAACAGCTCACCACACCCGCTGACCTGGGCATCGACTGGGCGAGGTGAGTGGGTTCACCGCCGTCGACGACTGCGGCAGGCCCTCAATCCCGGCTGCAGCAAGGGGACAAGACGCCCCCTCAGGCGGCTACCTGCCGCTCCGCGCTCTCGGGCTGCGGCTGCCGGCCCTGCCGTTGGCGCTCCGCCCAGCGGACCGCGAGCGGGGCGGCCAGGCCTGTGAGGGCGAACAGCGCTCCCACGACGTACCACCCGGGGCGGCCCCACGTGATGCACAGGGAGATGAGCAGCGCGGGCCCGACGGCCTCGGCGAGGCCGGCGCCGAGGCCGAAGACGCCGAGGTACTGGCCGGTGGCCTGCTTGGGCGCGAGGGCGAAGGAGATCTCGAACCCGGCGGCGGAATGCCACAGTTCGCCGATCGTGTGGACGGCGACTCCGGCCAGCAGGAGCGTCGCGGCAGCCCAGGCGGGGATGTCCTGGGTCAGTGAGATCAGCACGCAGGCCAGGAGGAAGGCGAAGCCGGAACGGCGGTAGGCGAGGGCGCCGGCCGCAGGGGTGTCGATGCTGCGGCTGGCTCGCACCTGGCAGGCGATGACGACGACGGTGTTGAGCAGCATGGTGCCCGAGATGAGCCAGTGGGGGGCGACGGTGGCCGCGATCAGCCAGAGGGGGATGGCGATGGTGAGCACCTTGAACTGGATGGCCATGATGCCGTCCAGGACGGTGAGCGCGAGGTAGGGCCGGTCCCGCAGCGCGCTCCAGCGCGGGCCGCGCACCGCCGGCTCGGGTTCGACCGGGCGCAGTCGGAACACGATCACCGCGGAGGCAGCGAAGGCGACTGCGTTCCCGATGACGAGGAGTTGGTAGGCGCTGTGGGTGCCGACCTGTACGGCCCACCCCGCCAGCACGGCGCCCAGGGAGATGCCTATGTTGGTCACGGCGCGCAGATAGGCGCGGAACTCCTGCGGCCGGTCCCCTCCGTGGTACCGGATGATCGGACTGCGTGCGGCCAGCCCGGCCCCTTTCGCCCCGGTGGCCGCACACACCGCGATCACGAACGGCCAGAAGCTGTCTGCCAGCAGGAAGCCGGCCGTGGCCAGCGCCTGGACTACGAGGGTGGCGGTGTAAACACCCCTTGCACCGCGCCTGTCTGCGAGGTGCCCGACTGCGATCCCCGCCGCGAGCGCGAGGGCGCCTGCGAATCCGAGCCCGAGACCCACCTGGGCCGCCGGCAAGCGGACCGCCTGGGTGAAATAGAGCACCCCCGCGGTCAGATAGAGGCCACTGCCGACGGTGTAGACGAAGTTCGAGGCGGCTATGGTGCGCTGCGGGCCGGAGTCCGGCAGCAGGTGGGGCATGGCGTGCTCCGCATCCTGGGCAGGCGATGAACAAGGGCCACTAAGGCTTATTGCAACCAACTCGCAATAGCAAGATGATTGTGGATCTCCGATGGTCGACGGCTGGGGGCCGAACCCATCCGCCCGGGGTTCAGGCGAACAGGATGACCATGCCCGGCAGCAGCCTGATCCCGCGGCGCGCGGTGAGCGGCAGCGCGCGGTCGAGGAAGCCCTACATGATCATCTGACCCGCCGCCCCGGTACGACTGCGGACCAGGACCCGCCAGCGGATCCCGCCGCCGGTGTCCGGGGGGCGCCCGTCCGAGCCGAGGCTGGCGCTCGGTCCCGGACGTCCTCCATCACCGCAAACGGCGCGCACCCGGCACGGCCAACCGCTAAAGGGCACGCCCGGTCCGGCAGACGACGCAGGGAAGGTCGACCAGCGCGATCGAGGCACGCGGCACACCTGCGGGGCACACAGCGGATCAGCCGTCGGCCACGACGGCACGCTGTGCACCGAGCCGGCGGTGGCCCCCTTCAGCATCAGCACTCTGCCGGGGAGCGGGGGCAGGTTTCACGGAATGCCGCGCAGGCTGCGAGGCTACGGACGGCCGATCCGTTGCCCCGACCGCGAGAGCAGGCACGACATGCGATGGACCGTTCACGGCGAGCGGACGATTCTCGACACTCCCTGGGTGCGGCTGCGTTCGCTGGACGTGGAGCAGCCGGACGGCGCCCGCGTCGCCTACGACGTCGTACGGCTGCGGGATCTCGCCGTGGCGACGGCCGTGGACGACCAACAGCGGGTGCTGATGATGTGGCGCCACCGCTTCGTCACGGACACCTGGGCCTGGGAGCTTCCCATGGGCCTGGTCGAGGACGGCGAGAGCCCTGAGGCGGCCGGAGCCCGGGAGCTGGAGGAAGAGACGGGATACCGTCCGGAGGTCATGCGGGAGCTGATCTACGCGGAGCCTGCGGCCGGTATCACCGACTCCCGGCACTTCGTGTTCCGTGCGGAGGGGGCGCGGCGCGTCGGCGAGCCCTCGGAACGCAACGAGTCGGACCGGCTGGAGTGGATCCCGCTGGCCGACCTCCCCGGCATGATCGCCCGACGGGAGATCGTCAGCAGCGCGACGCTGGTCGGCGTGATGGCACTCCTGCTGGACTTGAGGGCCTGAACCGCCCGCGCGCTGCGAGGGCCCGCCACGACGGTGACCTTCGACAGCCCGGGACTGCTCTGCTCGTCAGATGAGATGGGCTCCTACGGCCAGACCGTCAGGTCCAGAGTGATGTAGTGGCTCCCGTCGCGTTGCTGTGGCGCCGCCTGGATGGTGGCGAGTGCCACGTGTCCGCTCTTGCGGACGCAGACCTGGGTCCCCTTGGTCAGCTTCTCTTCGTCGATCTTGTCGCTGAGGCGGGTTTCGGCGCGGCACACCTCGAGGGAGCCGGCTTGGCCGGGGTCCAGCCTGGACAGCTGTTCGCCTCCGCCGTCGGACATCAACCCCCAGTTGTACTGGTAGCCCAGCCCCTCCTTGACTCCCTTCTTCGGAGTGAGGGTGTCGTCCGAGAGCAGGATCGCGTAGCCGTCCGTCATTTGGATGTTGGTCTTGGTCACCGGGGTGCCTTGGCCCGTGGAGGGAGCCGCACTGAGAGGCGCACTGGGAGCCGACCCGGCGGAACCGCTCGACGGGGCGGCGGCGGTCACGGTGACGGTCGCCGTGACGGTGGGCTGGACGGCCCGGGCAGTCGGGGAGTTCACGAAGGTCGGCAGTCCGAAGAAGCCCAGCAGCAGGCCGACGACGCCTGTGGCCGCGGAGATCAGGGCGGCGAGCTCTCCGGCACGACTCGACCGCCCCCTGCCGGGATCCGCCGGTACGGGAGGGCCTGCACCCGGATCCGCGGGGGCCATTCCGCTCATTCTCGACTCCTTCACCGCAACGATGGAGGGCCAATGCAACCATCAACTTCCGTGATGCGTGGCCGAGTTCGGATCTTGATATCAGGTCGTGGCCGTTCGGCGCCGGGGTGGCCGGCATCGTAGGAGTCGCGCGAACAGCAGGAACGGCACCGGCACCGGAAGCCCCGACACAGAGGCGGCCTCACATCTCTGGGCGAGGCGGCATTTCACTATGGGGCGGCCGAGCCGCGGACCGCCGCGCTCGCCCTGACACCCCCTCCCCCGATCGACCCCGACTGTTGATTCAGCCAACATCAACAGACCCTCGGATACGAGGAGTTGGCGCATGTAGCGTGCCCTGCGCGGCCCTTACGGCAGCCCGTCGCACAGGGTTCCGCGCATGACACCTGGGGGGATTCGATCTTGATGCAACAAACGATGCGCCGCACCCTGGCGCGAACGGCCACCGGTCTGGGGCTCGCACTTGCCCTGGCCACGGGTGGCCTTCTGACAGCGGCCGGTGCGCATGCGCAGCCGGTGACGGAGGGAACCGTCAGTTTCAGCGGTGACCAGGGGGACTACATCAGCGGCGGCGGGTCCTATGCCTACTCCGCGGGCACGGACCGGATCCAGGTGACCGGATCCGCTGCCCACGGGCTGGTCGACATCAGCATCAGCGGCACCAACGGCGACTGGTGGTCCGTATCCCTGGCCGCGCCGCAGGGCCAAGAGCTCCGAACCGGAACGTACGAGGGGGCCACCCGATACCCGTTCAACGGGAGCGACGCCCCCGGTCTCAGTCACGACGGCAACGGTCGCGGCTGTAACACCCTGACCGGAGCCTTCACCATCTCGAAGATCACCTGGGGTCCGCACGGCTACGTCGAGGCCCTCGACGCCGCCTACGAGCAGCATTGCGAGGGCGGCGAGTCCGCCCTGCGCGGCCAGGTGCACATCAAGAACCCGACCGCCCCCGCCGAGCTCTCCCTGGGCGTCGGAGTGTCCGTCGCGGGACAGGCCAGCGCGCTCAACGGCAAGGCCACCGTGCACGGCAAGGTCACCTGCAACAAGCCGGTCCAGGTGAACGTGGGCGGCTTGGTGACCCAGGTCAAGCGGAACGTCCTGATCCGCGGCCCGTACAGCGCCACGGTGAAGTGCGTACCCGGGGCGCCCATCGCATGGAGCGCCCAGGCGGACCCCACCGGAACCACTCCCTTCCAGACCGGTGACGTCGAGGTCAAGGCGACAGCCACTGCGGTCGACAGTGACTACCAGGTCTCCGTCACCGCGAGCGACATCGCGGCGGTCCACCTGACCAGAGCGAAGGGGTAGCAAGGCAGAGCTCGAAGCAACCCTGCGCCTGGGAGACCGGGCGCAGGGCCTGTGTGGAAGTCCGCCCGCCGTCCGCGTCGACGAACCCGATGTCACCGGTGGGGAGCCAGCCGTCGGGCACGTGTCGTCCGTCGGCATCGCGGATGGTGACCTCGACGCCTTCCATGACCTTCCCGGCGGTTCGCAGCAGCTCCGGGCGCCGTGGATCGTGGTCCTGGGGGGGGGGGAGAGCACGCTGATACCGCCCGCTTCGAGAGCGGCGACCGGCCGGTGCGGCTGCACCGAGCCCCCTGGCCCTCGCGGCGATTCCCGGAACGGTTGAGTCTCCCGTGGGGGGAGACATCAAGCTGGGGGCATGGACAGCGACACGCTCTACTCCATCGGAGAACCATCCCGCCGGACCGGCTTGACGGTGAAGACCATCCGGTTCTATTCCGACAAGGGCATCGTCCCGCCAACCGACGGGATACCGGCTCTACGGCCTCGACGCATTCGCCCGCCTGGACCTGGTCCGCACGCTGCGTGATCTCGGGCTCGATCTGGCGACCGTGCGCAAGGTCCTGGGCCGGGAGGCATCCATAGCGGAAGTCACTGAAGCACACGCCAACGCCTTGGACGTACAGATCCAGACCCTCCGCCTGCGCCGGGCAGTACTCCGCGCAGTCGCCAGACGCGGCCCCACCACCATGGAAATGGACCTCATGCACCGACTCGCCACGCTCTCCCAGGCCGAACGACGCCGACCGGTATCCGACTTCATCGACGAGGCCTTCAAAGGTCTTCACACCAACCCCGAGTTCGTGACCCTGATGCGCTCCGCCATGCCCGAGCTCCCCGACGACCCCACGCCCGAACAGGTCGAGGCCTGGGTGGAACTCGTCGGGCTCTGCCAGGACACAGACTTCCGCTCCGTGATACGCCGCACGGCTGAGAACCAGGTGGAAGAGCCTGCCCAGCAGGACGTCAGCACTCTGCACGACGCTCTCAACCAGGCGATGCGCGAACGAATCGACGAGGCCGCATCCGCCGGCCTCTACCGGCCTCCGCCGAAGGCACGCCCCTCACCGACTCGCTGGGTGACCTCTACGCCGACGCATTCGAACGTGCCGACGAAACCGATCTGCGCCGCTGGCTCCTCGCCCGCCTGCGGACAACCGCCGACCCACACGCCGAGCGCTACTGCCGGCTCCTGGCGACGATCAATGGATGGCCCGCATCACCAACGCTCGCTCCCGTCTACTCCTGCTTCACCGCTGTCTTCACCAAGAGCGATGACGACCATCACAAAGGCCTGATGCGATGAAGGCGCGCGACCTGAGGTTCGGCCTGTACGCCGACCAGCAGGGGCTGGCATGGGTCAAGAACCTGGTTGAGGACGCTGTGGGTTCCCGGAGCGCGCGGATCATCAGTGAGACCGCCGCACAGACTCATCCCGGGAGCGAGCTGTCGACCGATGACGTGTACGACTTCCTGGCGGAACAGTGGGCCGTGGAACACCCTGCTCAGATCAGCGGCGCACGGCAACTGATCGAGCTGCGCGTCCACTTGGTGTGTTCCCTGCGGACACATCGGGCGATCCGCAAGACAGTGATCAAAGCTCTGTGTCCAGAGGGAACGGCCCCCCACACCTGCCGTGTGCCATGGACGGCTGCCTGAAATGGTTCGCGGCGCCCCATGGCACACGGGACAGGCGCCGCCTGGGAGTCAGCGGACTGCGCTGCTTCGATGCCGCCTCCAGCGGGTCGTGCGCCTGCGCGGCGGCATCCCAGAGGCCGCAGAACCGCTTCACCTCGGCTGCCACATCGGTATCAGGTACCTGCCGTGCCAGTGCCAGCTCGGTCACCAGTACATCGCGGTGCACTCAGCGGCTGGCGTCTGGCGCGTGGTGTGGGCTGGGATCCGCAGTGATCGCGGCCGTCGTATGTCTTTCCGGGGCGGTGCAGTCACCGCCCGTGTTCGGCTCCGACCGGGGCGCGGCGCCCGGCCTCGTCTCGCGGGCCTCATGGGGAGCGCCCATGCTGAGTAGTAGGGCGCCGTCGTCCTGAGACTTGTCCTTCCCGAAGGCCGAACGGAGGCGCCTGAGAGGAGGAAGTCATGCGAATGCGAAGAATCCTGGGCCTCGCCCTGGCCGCGGCGACCCTTGCCGGCATGAGCGCCGTCGGCGCCGTCAGCGCTGAAGCGGCCTCATCTCCGAACATCACCAGAGACGAGTGCACGGCCGCGGGCGGACAGATCACGTCGCGCCCCTACGCCGGCGAAGCCTGCGCGCTGCCTGACGGGACCTCACAGCCGATCACGTGATCGGTCGGCGCACGGCCGGGCAACCAGTCCGGCCGGTGCGCCCAGCGCGGCACCCGGTCCGAGAGGGGCAGGGACCCCAGCAGTGCCGGGATCCATCGTTGGGTGGCTCGCACAGCAC
>NZ_JBHWBP010000226.1:0-12584 GCF_042735575.1 Streptomyces sp. NPDC059564
GGGGGGTGGTGCTCGTTGTGAGTCCGGATTATATCTTAGCGGTTATTGTAAATTTTGCGGGGGAGGCCCTCGCCTTTGGCCCGCCCGGGGGGTTGGGGCCGCTCCCCCCCTGGGGGGCGCCGCCGCACCGGCCCGCGTCCTGCCACGATGAGGGCATGAACCGACTTCTCCGTGCCCCGTTCCGGCCGGTGACGTATTCGCGCTGGCTGCACTTGTGCGTCCCCCTGTTGCTCCTCGCTCTGTGGATGTTCATCAACCCACGCTGGCCGTGGATGCCGCTGCTCATCGTCATACCGTTCGGATTCGTGCCGTGGGTGCGGCTGGCCGAAGGGCTCCAGGCCCGGTTCCTGCTGACTCCTCAGGACCGGGAGAGCGAGGAGAGCGGCATCAGCAGCGCTCCGTCGGTGCGCTGGGCGGACCGCTGGCGGACGGTGCTGTGGCTGGAGATACGGCTGGTCGTGAGCGGCGCCGCCATGTTCGCCACCGTCTCCCTCCCGGTCATCACCGTCGAGCTGGTCGCGACCGCGCTCGGACACCCCCTCGACCCCGACCCGGCCGTCCCCTTCCTTCCGCCGCCCTGGGCCGCCGCCCTGCTCGCTCCGCTGCCGCTGCTCGTGCTGATCGTGGTCGTGGTGCTGCTCGGCGATCTGATCACCGCGATCGCTCAGCGGCTGCTGGGGCCGTCGGCCGGCGAGCGTCTGTCGGCATTGGAGGCGCGTACGGAACAGCTGCTGGAGCGCACCCGCATCGCGCGCGAGCTGCACGACTCCATCGGGCACGCGCTGACCGTGGCGGTGGTCCAGGCCGGCGCGGCGCGGGCCGCCGACGACCCGGAGTTCACGGACCGCGCCCTGAACGCCATCGAGGAGACGGGCCGGGCCGCGCTCGAGGACCTGGAGCGGGTGCTGCTGGTCCTGCGGGAGTCGACGCAGCCGCCGTCGCAGCGGCCCACCCTCGTGGAGGCGGACCGGCTGCTTGAGTCGGCCCGCGCCTCGGGGGCCGCGGTGGACGCGCGGCTGACGGGCCCGCTGGAGAAGCTGCCCGGTCCCGTCACCCGGGAGGGGTACCGGATCCTGCAAGAGGCACTCACCAACGTGCTGCGGCACTGCGGTCCCGTGCCGGTACGCGTGCGGGTCGAGATGGCCGTGGACCGGCTCGACCTGGAGGTCACGAACCCGCTGCCGGAGCGCCCCACCGTCACGACGGGCGGCGGAAGCGGGCTGCGCGGCATGCGGGAGCGGGCGGCGCTGCTCGGCGGCCAGGCCGATACCGGTCCCCACGAGGGTGGTTGGCGGGTGCGCGCCCGGCTTCCGCTGGAGCGAATACGCTGAGCCGATGCCGGTTACCGTACTGCTCGTCGACGACGAACCCCTGGTGCGCGCGGGTCTGCGTGCCGTCCTGGAAGCCCAGCCCGACATCGAGGTGGTGGGTGAGGCCGCCGACGGGGCCTCCGTCATCCCCCTGGTGCGCCAGTTGCGGCCGGACGTGGTCGCGATGGACGTGCGGATGCCGCTCCTCGACGGGATCGAGGCGACCCGGGCGGTCCTGCGGTCGGTGGACTCGCCGCCGAAGATCCTCGTGGTCACCACCTTCGAGAACGACGAGTACGTGTATCAGGCGCTGCGGGCCGGTGCGGACGGGTTCCTCCTCAAGCGGGCCCGGCCCTCGGAGATCGTGCACGCGGTGAGGCTGGTGGCGGAGGGCGAGACGTTGCTCTTCCCGGCGGCCGTACGGGCCTTGGCCGCCGAGTACGGCAACCGGCAGGCGCGTGCGGCGCTGCGGAAGGCCGCGCTGACCGACCGGGAGGAGGCGGTCCTGAGGCTGATGGCCCGCGGCCTGACGAACGTCGAGATCGCCGGGGAGCTCATCGTCGGCACGGAAACAGTGAAATCGCATGTCAGCGCGATTCTGGGGAAGCTGGGGGCGCGGGACCGTACCCAGGCGGTGATCACCGCCTACGAGTCGGGCTTCGTCTCCCCGGCCTGAGGGGAGCCACTGATTCCGGCGGATGGGGGGCTGCTTCTCGCCGCCGGGCGAAGCGCGCAGTACGATCCGGCTGACAGGGCCGCTAGCTGGGAGGACACACGTTGGGGCAGCTGACCGGCGGGGATCCCTCTCTGCTCCGGCGGATCAATTCGGCCGTGGTGCTCCGGGCACTGCGCGCGGCCCAATCGCCGACCCTCACCGACCTCACCCGGGTCACCGGGCTCTCCCGTCCGACCGTCGAGGGGGTCGTGGAGGGCCTGATGGGCACCGGGCTCGTGGTCGAGGCCGGAGCCGAGGAGGGCGCGCGCCGCCAGGGACGACCTGCGAGAAGGTTCCGGTTCCGGGCCGAGGCCGGACACCTGCTGGGCATAGAGATCGGCTCGCACCGCATCGCGGTGCTGCTGTCCGGGCTGGACGGCCGGGTGATCGGCGCCGGGACCAAGGAGGTCGCCGAGACCGCGTCGGCCGACGAGCGGCTGGAGCGGGTCAGGACGGCGGTGGCGGATCTGCTGCGCCGGGCCGGTGTGCCCCGGGACTCCCTGCGGGCGGTCGGCGTGGGCAGCCCCGGCATCGTGGAGGCCGACGGCACCGTCCGCCTCGGGACGGCCCTGCCCGGCTGGACGGGGCTACCGCTCGGGGAACGGCTGCGGCGCTCGTTCCGTTGCCCGGTCCAGGTGGAGAACGACGCCAACGCGGCGGCGGTCGCCGAGCACTGGAAGGGTGCCGCGCGGGACACGGACGACATCGTGTTCGTGATGGCGGGCCTGAGCCCGGGCGCGGGCTCGCTGATCGGCGGCCGGCTCCACAGGGGGTTCGGCGGTGCGGCGGGCGAGATCGGCGCGCTGCACCTGCTGGGGCGCGAGGTCACGCCCGAGCGGCTGCTCTCGACGACGGGCGAACCGCTGCACCCGCTGGACGAGCCGGCGGTCGCCGAGGTGTTCGCGATGGCCAAGCGGGGCGACGAGCGGGCGGTGGCCGCGGTGGAGCGGTTCCTCCAGCGGCTCGTGCACGACGTGGCGGCGCTGGTGCTGGCGATGGATCCGGAGCTGGTGGTCGTCGGCGGCTGGGCTGCGGGGCTGGACGGTGTCCTCGAACCGTTGCGGCGGGAGCTGGAACGGTACTGCCTGCGTCCGCCGAAGGTGGCCCTGTCGCTGCTCGGCGAGGCCGCGGTGGCCACGGGGGCGCTGCGGCTGGCGCTGGACCACGTGGAGGAAGAGTTGTTCGCGGTGGAGAAGACGGTCACCGCCCGCCGGTAGCCCCACCGGTCCGGACGCCCGGAGCGTACGGCCCGGTCGGGGCCGGGGCGGCGGCAGGCCGGGCACCTGCCCGCCGACGGTCAGTCCTGGTGCGCCGCCCGCAGGTGCCGCCCGCCGCCGTGGACGTGCGGCGTGGACGTCTCCCGCCCCGGCCGTCTCCGCCGTGGTCACCGCCGCCCGGCGGGCCCGGCATCGTGGCCCTCGACGCGGTCACGGGCCTCGTCCACTCCGTACGGCCTGCCTCAGTCCTGTCCTTCGCCCTCGGTCAGCCGCGCACGTGCAGCCCGAAACCCGTGCGGCCCGCGGGCTCCAGACCCTCCTTCAGGTGCAGCGAGGGGATCTCGTAGTCACCGAAGTTCTGCCGCCGGAACGGGATGGGCTCGGTCGACTCCAGGGTGAGCAGGCGCTGCTCCCAGGCCTTGGCGACGTCCGGGTACTCCTCGTCGGTCAGCCGGTCGGTGCCGTGCAGCACGAACGGCGGCAGCACATCGATGCCGGGGTAGTAGAGGATGCCGTGGTGGAACGGGAACAGCAGGTCCTCGATGGGGCCGTTGATCCCGCGAGCGGCGTAGTGCGACTCCGGGCCGCCGACGGTCACCGACAGCAGGGCCCTCTTGCCCGCGAGGGTGCCTTCGCCGAAGCGCTCGCCGTACTTGGTGTCGCTGTGCTCGCCGACGCCGTACGCGAAGCGGTAGGTGAACACCCGGTCCACCCAGCCCTTGAGGATCGCGGGCATCGAGTACCACCACAGCGGGAACTGGAAGATGATCGTGTCCGCCCACAGCAGCTTCGCCTGCTCGGCGAGGATGTCCGGGGTGAGCGTCCCGGCTTCGAAGGCCCGGCCCGAGTCCCGGGCGACCCGCAGCGGACTCGACGCGTCGGGGCCGTAGTCCGCGGCGTCCACGACCGCCTTCCAGTTCATCGCGTACAGATCGCTCACCCGTACCTCGTGCCCGGCGGCCTCCAACGTGGACACCGCGAGGTCCTTCAGGGAGCTGTTGAGCGACTTCGGCTCGGGGTGGGCGTGGACGATCAGCGTCTTCATGGGAACTCCTTCGAATCGGATGCCTTCGATTCTGGGCGCCCCGGCGCCCGGCGTTCAGGGGCTCCGCTTCCGTAGGACGGGACTTCCTGGTACTGGCAGGACCACCTTCACGGGCGGCTCCGAGGCCATACTGAGGACATGGACGATCTTGCGGGCTTCCTGCGGACCCGGCGTTCCCGGGTCGACCCGGCGGCCGTCGGCATACCCACCGACAGCCGCCGCCGGGTCGAAGGGCTGCGCCGCGAAGAGGTCGCGCACCTGTCCGGAGTCAGCGTCGACTACTACGTACGCCTGGAGCAGGGCCGCGCGACCCAGCCCTCCGAGCAGGTCCTCGACGCGCTCGCCCGCGTCCTCGGTCTCGACGGGACCGAACGCGGGCACCTCTACCGGCTCGCCCGGCAGCGCCGCCGCAGCGCGAAGCCGCCGGGCGGCCGGGTCCGGCCGGAGCTGCTGCGCGTCCTCGACCTGGTCACCTGCGCACCCGCGCTGATCATGGACCACCGCCTGGACGCGCTCGCCGGGAACCGTCTCGCCGGGCTCCTCTTCGGCCGGCCGATGCCGGGCCTGAACATCGCCCGGCACCTCTTCCTGGAGGAGGCCGAGCGCGGCCTTTACGCGGACTGGGAGAAATGCACCCTCGACGTGGTCGGGCACCTGCGCCTGGCCGCCGGCCAATACCCCGAGGACCCCCGCCTGGCCTCGCTCATCGGCGAGCTGGCGATGGGCAGCGAGCGCTTCCGCCGCCTCTGGGCCCGGGCGGACGTGCGCGCCCGCGCACACGGACGCAAGACGTACCGGCACCCGCTGGTCGGACTGCTGGAACTGCACCAGGAGAACTTCGCGCTGCCGGACGAATCGAGCATGGAGCTGCTGGTGCTGTCCGCGGCCCCCGGCAGTCCCGCCGAGGACGGGCTGCGCCTGCTCGCGGGCCTGGGCGCGGACAGCGGTGACGCGCATCCCGCGGTGAACGCTCAGGTCCGCGAGTAACCCGGCGACGGCTCTGCCGCGCGAGCCGTGGCCTCTCCCGCCGGCGCGGGTGAACTCCCTCGGGGCTTGCGGCGGGAGACGGCATCCCTCGCGGCCCCAGCCCGGCCGAAGCCGGGGCCGGCCGGCCGGCCGAAGCCGGGGCCGGGGTCCGGGGGGGGTCAGGAGGCGGCGCGGGTTTCGGTGATCTCCACGCCCGAGTCGCCGAAGGTGAGGCGGCAGGTGTCGGCACGGTACGTCGCCACGGAGACGGCGGCGGTGCCCTCGGCGGTGAAGTAGCGGGTGGTCACCAGCAGTACGGGGGCGCCGGGCAGCCGGTCGAGCTCCTTGGCGTCGTCGGCGCGGGCGGAGCCCAGCTCGACCGAGCGGTCCTGCCCGTCGAGCACGAGCCGCTGGAGCTCGCGCAGGACGGCGCGCGCCCGCGCGGGTCCGGCGGGGGCGTCGATGGCGGAGAGCCCCGGCACGGACGCGGCGGGCACGTACAGCAGCTCGGCGGCGACGGCCTGGCCCTGCGTGACGCGGGTCCGGCGCACGGTGTGCACGGGCAGGCCGGGGGCGGTGCCGAGGAGCTTCAGGACGGCGGCGGCGGGAACGGTCTCGGCGGCGTCCACGGCCTCCCAGCCGTCGGCGCTGTCGGCGGGCCAGCTGTGCCCCGTACTGCCGACGGCGACGCCGACGCGCGGCGGGGCGACGGTGGTACCGACTCCGCGGCGGCGCTGCAGGCGGCCTTCGAGCTCGAGCTGTTCCAGGGCCTGACGCAGGGTGGCGCGGGCGACGCCGAAGCGCGCGGCGAGCTCACGCTCGTTCGGCAGCACCTCGCCGACGGCGAAGTCCTGGTCGAGCGCGTCGCTGAGCACGGTCTTGAGGTGCCAGTACTTCGGCTCCGGCACCGATTCGAGCTGCGTGGTCCCCACCCTGACTCCTCCTGCAATCGCCGCTAGCGCCGTGTCCGAGCGGCAGTTCCGCGCCGCAGTTCCGTGCCTTTGTTTATTAAAGGTTCCTGCACTATCCCTGCGACGATAGGACGGCGCACCCCCTTGGTCAAGACCAATCCTCGCCGCTTTGCCGGGCAGATCGGGCATATGTAGCAAGCCGTTCACAGGATGTTCGCGCTCTCCTCGTGCGGCCCGGAGGCTTGTAACCGGGGGCTACCGGGCGGTAATCATGGGGACAGTCGTTACTGACGGCCTGTCTCACACGCGTCCCACCGACGAGGAGCAGCATGACCGCCACGGTCTCGTTCACGATCGATTCGCCGCTCGGCCCCCGGCCCGCCACCGTCTCCTACGAGCGCAAGGGCGCGGGCGAACCGCTCCTCCTGCTCCACGGCATCGGCCACCACCTCCAGGCCTGGCAGCCGGTGACCGAGGTGCTGGCCGCCGACCACGACGTCATCGCCGTGGACCTGCCCGGCTTCGGCGCGTCCGCTCCACTGCCCGCGGGAGTCCCGTACGACCTCGCCACCGTCGCTCCGGCCCTCGGCGCGCTCTGCGCCGCGCTCGGCGTCGAGCGGCCGCACGTCGCGGGAAACTCCCTCGGCGGGCTGCTCGCCCTGGAGCTGGGGCGGCGCGGCCTCGTGCGTTCGGTCACCGCCCTGTCCCCCGCCGGGTTCTGGTCGCAGGGCGAGCGCCGCTACGCCTTCACCGCCCTGCGCGCCATGCGGGCCGGCGCGCGGACGCTGCCCCTGCCCGCCCTGGAGCGGCTCTCCCGCAGCGCCCCCGGCCGGGCCGCGCTCACCGGCACCATCTACGCCCGCCCGGCCCACCGCTCCCCCGACGCCGTCGTCGCCGAGACCCTCGCGCTGCGCGAGGCCGCCGGCTTCGAGGAGACGCTGGCCGCGGGCGGCTCCGTACGGTTCACCGACGACGTGCCGGGCATCCCCGTCACGATCGCGTGGGGCACGCGCGACCGGCTGCTCCTGCGCCGGCAGGGCGTGCGCGCCAAGCGCACGGTACCGGGGGCGCGGCTGGTGCGGCTGCCGGGCTGCGGTCACGTGCCGATGAACGACGACCCGGCGCTGGTGGCCCGCGTGATCCTCGACACCGCCCGGACGGAAGCCCGACGCGTCGACGCAGCCTGAAGCCGTAACGCGTCGACACCGCCCGGGGCCGTGCCGCGTCCACGCGGCCGAAGCCGTCCGGACCGACGGGCCCAAGTCCCTTCCGGTGATGACCGGCTGACGGCTGTTCATCCGCGGTTCGCGTGGGAGACGCGGCCGGTCCGGTGTGCGGCGGCACACTGGACCGGCCCGCCCCCGCCGGCCCCTGGAGACGCACCGATGGCACCGATGCCGCACACCCGACGGTCCCTGCTCGGCGGTTCCCTCGCCGTCCCGCTGGGTCTCGCCCTGTCCACGGCGTTCGCCGCACCCGCCCTGGCCTCCTCCTCGGGGGCCCCGGCGTTCGCCCGCTCCGGCCGCCCGGCCGCGCTCTGGGGGACCCAGTCCGGCGAGATCACCTCCCATTCGGCCACCATCTGGACGCGCTCCGACCGGCCCGCGCGGATGTACGTGGAGACCTCGCCGAGCGAGTCGTTCCGCTACGGCGTCCGCCGCCACGGCGGCCCCTTCCTCGGCCCCGCCACCGACTTCACGGGCACCGCCACCCTGCGCGACCTGCCTCCCGGCCGGCAGATCCACTACCGGGTCGTGCTCACCGACCCCGACGACCCGCGCCGCTCCAGCGAGCCGGTGCGCGGCACGTTCCGCACCACGCCCGCCTCCCGTCGCGGCGACGTGCGCTTCCTGTGGTCCGGCGACCTGGCGGGCCAGGGCTGGGGCATCAACCCCGAGCTCGGCGGCTACCGCGTCTTCGAGGAGATGCGGCTGCGCGATCCGGACTTCTTCCTGTTCAGCGGTGACACGATCTACGCCGACGGGCCGATCCAGGCCGCCGTGCCGCTGCCCGACGGACGCATCTGGCACAACGTCACCACGGAGGAGAAGGCCAAGGTCGCCGAGACCCTCGCCGAGTTCCGCGGGAACTTCCGCTACAACCTCCTCGACCGCAACCTGCGCGAGTTCTACGCCCAGGTCCCCGTCCTCGCCCAGTGGGACGACCACGAGGTGCGCAACAACTGGTACCCGGGCCAGCTGATCGACGATCCGCGCTACACCGTCAAGGACGTCGACACCCTCGCCTCCCGGGCCCGTCAGGCGTTCGGCGAGTACTTCGCGGTCACGGACCTGCGGGGCGGGCGCGCCGAGGGCCGGATGTACCGGGTGATGCGGCACGGTCCGCTGCTGGACGTGTTCGTGCTGGACATGCGCACGTACCGGGACGCCAACTCGCCCGGCCGCCAGACCGACGACGCGGTCGGCATCCTGGGCACGGAGCAACTGGCCTGGCTGAAGCGGGAGCTCTCCCGCTCCCGCGCCACCTGGAAGGTCATCGCCGCCGACATGCCGCTGGGCATCGTCGTCCCCGACGGGTCCGTGAACTTCGAGGCCGTCGCCCAGGGCGACCCGGGGGCGCCGCTGGGGCGCGAGCTCCAGATCGCCGACCTCCTGCGCCACATCAAGCACCAGCACATCACGGGCACCCTCTGGCTCACCGCCGACGTCCACTACACCGCCGCCAACCACTACGCGCCCGAGCGCGCGGCCTTCTCCGACTTCGCGCCGTTCTGGGAGTTCGTGTCCGGCCCCGTCGGCGCGGGCGGCTTCCCGGCGGGACGGCTCGACGCCACCTTCGGCCCGCGGACGGCGTACGTCCAGTCGGCGCCGGTCGCCAACATGTCCCCGGCCGAGAACCCCCCGTACTACGGCGAGGTCGAGATCGACGGCGGCAGCGGGGAACTCACCGTCCGGTTGCGGCGCCAGGGAGGCGGCGTACTCTTCACCCAGGTGCTCCAGCCGGGTCGTGTGGGACAGATGTGAGGTCCGTGATGACCGAAGCGTCACCATCGGAAATCCGTCGGAAAACTAGGAGAAACCGGCCAGATCGACACTTAACCAGTCGGTCACAGAGCGTTCGTGATCACGCAACACCCCTGAGCCACAGTGGTGTGCATGACTGAACGTACCCATGCCGCCACCGCCCAGCGTCCGCACCGCCACCACTGGCGCCGCGACCTCGTCGAACTCGCCGCCCTCTTCTGCGCCGTCGCGGTCGCCGACGGCATCGCGAACCTCGTCGCGCACGGCCCCGAAGGCCCCGTCCTGCTGGTCGCCTCGGCCGTCGCACTCCTCGTCACGGCTGCCTTCCACACCTGGTGGGCCCGCCGGCACAGCCATGCGCCGCCGCCGCTGAACACCGCCCCCTCCGATCCGGCGCCGCGCCCGGCCACCGGCGCGGCCCCCGAGGCGGCCGCCGCCACCCTGTGGCGGATGCGGACGACCGTACGCGACGAGCCCGGCAGCCTGGCCGCGCTCTGCACCGCGCTCGCCGGAAACAGGGTGGACATCCTGAACCTGCAGACGCACCCCCTCCCCGAGGGCGGCACGGTGGACGAGTTCCTGCTGCGCGCCCCGCAGGACCTGCCCTCCGGCGACCTCACCCGCGCCGTGTCCCGGGCCGGCGGCCACAGCACCTGGATCGAACGCGCCGACGCCCACGACCTGGTGGACACCCCCACCCGGGTCCTGGGCCTGGCCACCCGCACCGCCCTGGACGCGGCCGAACTCCCGCTCGCGCTGCGCCACCTCCTCGGCCGCTGCACCATCCACTCGATCCCCGCGACCACCCTCTCGGGCCGTCCCAACGCGGGCGCCGACGCCCCCGTCGAAGGGGTCCTGGAGGCGACGTCGATGCGGCTGCGCGACCCCTCGGGCGGCGCGATCACCATCGAGCGGCCCCACCTCCCCTTCACCCCGACCGAGTTCGCCCGTGCCCGGGCCCTCGTCGAACTCGACGCCCGCCTCGGCCCGCGCGTCCCGCGCCGCCGTGACGTCCTGACCCTGCCCGAGGGCAACGAGATCACCGTGCGCCGCGCCGACGGCGGCGACTTGACGGCCGCCCGCGCCATGCACGACCGCTGCAGCGAGCGCACGCTCGGCCTGCGCTACCACGGCCCGGTCGCCGACGCCGACCGCTACCTGGGACACCTGCTGAGCCCCCGCTTCGGCCGCACCCTCGCCGCCACCACCGCCTCCGGCAAGCTCGTCGCCCTCGGCCACCTGCTGTGGGACGGCGACGAGACCGAGGTGGCCCTGCTCATCGAGGACGACTGGCAGCGCCGCGGCATCGGCTCCGAACTCCTGCGCCGGCTGCTGGCGATGGCCGTCGAGGCCGGGTGCGACAGCGTGTACGCCGTGACCCAGGCCTCCAACACCGGGATGGTGGCGGCCATGCGCGGCCTCGGCCTCCCCCTCGACTACCAGATCGAGGAGGGCACCCTGGTGATCACGGCCCGGCTGGACGCGACCCCGGTCCCCTCGCGCCTGCCCTATGACGTCCCGCGCGCGCAGGCCCCGTACGAACCGCACCACAAGCACCGGCCCTGAACCCGCGCCCGGGGCGCCGGTGACCGTTCCCCGCCCCGGGCCCGCCCGGCCCCCGAAGGGTGAAGTGTCCGGATATCGGCGAGACCCGGCCGCCGGGACCGGGCCCCGACAGGAGGCTGGGCCCGAACGGTGATGACGTAGGGGCGTCCCCCGTATGAAGATGGCCGCATGTCAGAGACCCTCCACCGCGACAGCGCAGCCCGTCTGCCCCGTCAGGTCGCCGACGCCTACGTCGACGACCTCATCGCCATCGACCCGATCATGGGCACCTACCTCGGCATCGCCGCCAGTTCCGGCAGGCTGCCGGACTTCTCCCCCGCCGGCCGCGAGGCCGCCGCCGAGCTGTCGCGCACCACCCTCGCCCGGCTGGACGCCGCCGAGCTGCTGCCCGGCGCCGGCACCGACGCCGAGCGCCGCTGCGCCCGCCTGCTGCGCGAGCGGCTGAACGCCGAACTCGCGGTCCACGAGGCCGACGAGGACCTCCGCGCGGTGAGCAACATCCACTCCCCCGCGCACGCGGTCCGCGAGGTCTTCACCCTGACCCCGGCCGACACGGACGAGGACTGGGCCGCGATCGCCGAACGGCTGCGCGCCGTACCGGCCGCCTACGCCGGTTACCGCGAGAGCCTCGCGCTCGGCCTGGAGCGCGGGCTGTACGGGAGCCCCCGCCCCGCCGCCACCTTCGTCGAGCAGCTCACCACCTGGGCGGGCCAGGACGAGGACGGAAACCCGGACTTCTTCGGCGCGTTCGCCGCCGACGGCCCGGACTCGCTGCGCGCCGAGCTGGACGGGGCCGCGGCGGGCGCCACGGCGGCCGTGGCCGAACTGCGCGACTGGATGCGCGACGTGTACGCCCCGGCGGTCGCGGACGCGCCGGACCCGGTGGGCCGCGAGCGCTACGCCCGCTGGTCGCGCTACTTCAACGGCACCGACCTGGACCTGGACGAGGCGTACTCCTACGGCTGGTCGGAGTACCACCGGCTGCTCGCGGAGATGAAGGCCGAGGCGGCCAAGATCCTGCCCGGCGAGCCGAACCCCTGGGACGCGCTGCGTCACCTGGACGAGCACGGCACCCACATCGAGGGCGTCGACGAGGTCCGCGCCTGGCTGCAGGGCCTGATGGACGAGGCCATCGAGAACCTGGACGGCACCCACTTCGAACTCGCCGAGCGGGTCAAGCGGGTCGAGTCCATGATCGCCCCGGCGGGCGGCGCGGCGGCGCCGTACTACACCAACCCGTCGGAGGACTTCTCCCGTCCGGGCCGCACCTGGCTGCCGACGATGGGCCAGACCCGCTTCCCCGTGTACGACCTGGTCTCGACCTGGTACCACGAGGGCGTTCCGGGCCACCACCTCCAGCTCGCGCAGTGGACGCACGTGGCCGACCAGCTGTCGCGCTACCAGGCGAGCGTCGGCCTGGTCAGCGCCAACGCCGAGGGCTGGGCCCTGTACGCGGAGCGGCTGATGGACGAGCTGGGCTACCTCAAGGACGCCGAGCAGCGCCTGGGCTACCTGGACTGCCAGATGATGCGCGCGGCGCGGGTCATCGTGGACATCGGCATGCACCTGGAGCTGGAGATCCCGGCGGATTCGCCGTTCCACCCGGGCGAGCGCTGGACGGTGGACCTGGCGCAGGAGTTCTTCGGCCTGCACAGCGGCCGGCCCGCCGAGTTCGTCGAGAGCGAGCTGACGCGGTACCTGTCGATGCCCGGGCAGGCGATCGGCTACAAGCTGGGCGAGCGCGCCTGGCTGCTGGGCCGGGACAACGCGCGGGCCGCGCACGGTGATTCCTTCGACCTGAAGGCGTGGCACATGGCGGCGCTGTCGCAGGGGTCGCTGGGCCTGGACGACCTGGTGGACGAGCTCTCGA
>NZ_JBHWBP010000227.1:0-12561 GCF_042735575.1 Streptomyces sp. NPDC059564
GTTAGGGTATGGGGCGGGGTGGGGGACCTGTCATCGCCGTCGCGGGCGGACCGGCGTTCACGTTCTCGTACGCCGAGCACGCGGAGCTGCTCACCGCCGCCGGCGCGGAGGTCGTCACCTTCGACCCGCTCCGGGACGAGGCGCTGCCGGACGGAACCACCGGCCTGGTGATCGGCGGCGGGTTCCCGGAGATGTACGCGCCCGAACTGTCCGCGAACGAGCCGCTGCGCGCGGCGGTGGCCGCCTTCGCCGCGGCCGGCGCCCCGGTGGCGGCCGAATGCGCCGGGCTGCTGTACCTGGCCCGTTCCCTGGACGGCAAGCCGATGTGCGGGGTGCTCGACGCCGACGCGCGGATGTCGGAGCGGCTCACGCTCGGCTACCGGGAGGCGGTGGCGGTCTCGGACAGCTCGCTCGCCGCCAACGGGACCCGGCTGCGCGGCCACGAGTTCCACCGGACGGTGATCGAGCCGGGCGCCGGCTCCGCGCCGGCCTGGGGGTTCACGCATCCGGAGCGGCGCGTCGAGGGCTTCGTCCAGGGGGGCGTGCACGCCAGCTACCTGCACACGCACTGGGCGGCGGAGCCGTCCGTGGCCCGCCGTTTCGCGCGAGCCGCGGCCGCGCACCGGTGAGGTCAGTCCGCGAGCCCGACCACGAGCCAGATCCCCGCCACCCCGCCCACCGTGCACATCAGCGTGGAGAGGGCGGGGTGTTCGTGGTGCGCCTCGGGCAGGATCTCGGCGGCCGCCAGGTACAGCAGGACGCCGCCGAAGAATCCGAGGTAGGCCCCGAGGGGTTCCTCCGGAAGGGTGAACAGCAGGGTGGACGCGGCGCCCACGACGGGTGCCACCGCGTCCGCGTACAGCATCTTCAGGGCCCTGCGGCGCTCGTTCCCGTACAGGGTGGTGAGGGTGTACGTGTTGAACCCGTCGGCGAAGTCGTGGGTGACCACGGCCAGCGCCACGGCGACGCCCATCCCCCCGCCGACCTGGAAGGCGGCGCCCAGCGCCACCCCGTCGGCGAGGCTGTGGCCGACCATCGCGGCGGCCGCCGCGAGCCCGACCCGGGGGGCACGGGCGCCGTGCCCGTTCTCCGCGCCGTGCGCGGCCTGGCGCACCGCGAGCAGCCGTTCCGCGACGTGGGCCACGAGGAAGCCGCCGACGAAGAGCAGCAGGGCGAGCGGGACGCCGAAGACCTCGTCGCCGGCGGCGCGCATCGCCTCGGGGAGCAGGTCCAGGCCGACCACGCCGAGCATCAGCCCGCCGGCCAGGCCCAGCACGAGGTGGCGGCGGTCGGTGACGCGCTGCGCCGTCCATCCGCCCGCCAGCGTCATCAGGAACGCGCCCAACGCCACGATCACGGCCATGTGCCCCTGAATACCGACTGGCGGCCGGGCGCGCACTTCCGCGTGCGGGTGGCGGGGCACGCCGTGTTGACGACGACGGCAGACTGACGCAAGTGACTACGGAGGGGAGGACCCCGGTGGGCGAGTACGTGACGCGGCTGGTGGTCGGGGTCGGCGGACGGGCGGGGGTTTCCGTGGCGGAGGTCTGTGCGCTGGTCGAGGAGACGCTGCGGGGGGCCGGACTGGCCACCGGGGCGGTGACGGCACTGGCGACGGTGGAGTCGAAGACGATGGAGGCGGGGATCGTGGGGGCGGCGGAACGTTTCGGCGTGCCGTTGGTCGGCTATCCGGCCGAGGAGCTGGCCCGGATCTCCGTACCGCATCCCTCGGGCACCGTCCGCGAGGCCGCCGGGACCGCGTCGGTGGCGGAGGCGGCGGCGCTGGCGGGCGGCGGGGAACTCCTCGTGCCCAAGCGGCGGTCGGTGGCGGCGACCTGCGCGGTGGCCACCGCCGAGGAACACGACCTGCGCCACCACGGGGACGCGGAGGTGGTGGACGCGGGCGGCGCGCTGGTGGACCTCGCGGTGAACGTACGGGCGGACACCCCGCCGGAGTGGCTCAAGCGGCGGATCGCGGACAGCCTCGGCTCCCTGGCGGCCTACCCGGACGGGCGGGCCGCGCGGGCGGCGGTGGCGGCGCGGCACGGGCTGCCGGTCGAGCGGGTGCTGCTGACGGCGGGGGCGGCGGAGGCGTTCGTACTGATCGCGCGGGCGCTGGGCGCCGTACGGCCGGTCGTGGTGCACCCGCAGTTCACGGAGCCGGAGGCGGCGCTGCGGGATGCCGGGCACCGGGTGGAGCGGGTGGTGCTGCGGGCGGCGGACGGGTTCCGGCTGGACCCGGCGGCGGTGCCGGAGGACGCCGACCTGGTGATCGTCGGGAACCCGACCAACCCCACCTCGGTGCTGCACCCGGCCGGGGTGCTGGCGGCGCTGGCGCGGCCGGGGCGGATCCTGGTGGTCGACGAGGCGTTCATGGACGCCGTCCCGGGCGAGCGGGAGGCCCTGGCCGGGCGGACCGACGTACCGGGGCTGGTGGTCCTGCGCAGCCTGACGAAGACCTGGGGGCTGGCGGGGCTGCGGATCGGGTACGTCCTGGCGGAGCCCGAGGTGATCACGAAGCTGGCGGCGGCGCAGCCGCTGTGGCCGGTGTCGACCCCGGCGCTGGTGGCGGCGGAGGCCTGCGTGGCTCCGGCGGCGCTGGCCGAGGCGGAGGCGGCGGCCCGGCGGATCGCGGTGGACCGGGAGCACCTGCTGGCGGGGCTCGCGGAGTTCGAGGAGGTCTCGGTGGCGGGGGTCGCGGAGGGGCCGTTCGTCCTGATCCGCGTCGCGGGGGCGATGGAGGTCCGCACCCGCCTGCGCGCCCTCGGCTTCGCGGTCCGCCGCGGGGACACCTTCCCGGGCCTCGACGCCACCTGGCTCCGCCTGGCGGTCCGCGACCGCCCCACGACGGGCCGCCTCCTCCAGGCCCTGGACCACGCCCTCACGCTGGCCGCCCGGTAACCCGCCCCCTCGGCGCCGCGCCCCGTTCCGGGGGCGGGGCGGGCGGGGGGAACCTACGATGGCCGCGCGGGGCATCGGCGCTACGGCAGGGGCGGTTCGTGAAGGCAGGGGCACGGATAGGGGTGGCGGTCGCCGGGCTGGTGGTGGTCGGGGGTGGGGTGTACGCCGTGCCCCGGGTCCTCGACGGGCACGGCGGCGGCGCCCCCGCCACGGAGCAGCGGCTCGGGCCCGCGCCCGACCGTTCCGCCCCCGACCCGGCGCCCCGGGGGCGTCCGTTCACCCTCGTGGCGACCGGCGACATCATCCCGTACCCCTCCATCGTCCAGCGCTCCGCGGACGACGCCGGCGGCAAGCCCGGCGCGTACGACTTCCGGCAGATACTCGCCGGCGTGAAACCCCTCGTCTCCGCCGCCGACCTGGCGATATGCCACCACGAGATACCGTACGGACGGCCCGGCGGCCCCTACACCGGGTACCCCACCTTCAAGGCCCCGCACCAGCTGGCCGACGCCCTGCGGGACGCCGGGTACGACAGCTGCTCCACCGCCTCGAACCACACCCTCGACGACGGCTACGACGGCCTCGTCCGGACCCTCGACCACCTCGACCGCGTCGGCGTCAAGCACGTCGGATCGGCCCGCGGCGCCGACGAGGCCAGGGCCCCGGCCGTCCTCACGGCGGGCGGCGCGGACGGCGCGGGCGGCGCGAAGGTCGCCCAGCTGGACTACACGTACGGGACGAACGGCATACCGCTGCCCGCCGACAAGCCCTGGGCCGTGAACCTGATCGACCAGCGGCGCATCATCGACGACGCCCGCGCGGCCCGCGCCGCGGGCGCGCACGTCGTCGTCCTCAGCATCCACTGGGGCACCGAGTGGCAGACGGCCCCCGACCAGCAGCAGCTCGAGCTGGCCCAGGCGCTGACCGCCTCCCGCTCCGCCGACGGGCTCCCCGACATCGACCTGATCCTCGGCACGCACAACCACGTGCCGCAGCCCTACGAGAAGATCAACGGCACCTGGGTGGTCTTCGGCATGGGCGACCAGGTGGCCAGCTTCTACGAGGCCGGCAAGGCGCGCGGCAACATGTCCTCGATCCCCCGCTTCACCTTCGCCCCGGACACCGCGCACCCGGGCCGCTGGTCGGTGGTGAAGGCCGAGTACCTCACGCAGTACGCGGACATGGGGCCGCCCTTCCGCGTGGTCTGCGCCTCCTGCGCGGCCGGGGACACCGCCCTCCCGGCGGCCCGGCGCACCGCGTACGGCCGGGCCGACGAGGAGGTCACCGCCGCCGTGACGTCCCGGGGCGCGACCACGCAGGGCCTGGAGCGCGCGACCCGCTGAGGGGACGGCGGGGCCTACGAGGAGGCCCGCCCGCGCCGGGTGACGAGGAGGGCGCCCCCGCCGATGGCGAGCAGCAGCAGCGCGCCGCCCGCGACGTACGGGGTCACCGAACCGGCCCCCGTCTCCGCCAGGTTGGCCTGGGTGGCGGCGGTCCCGGTCCCCGTCTTCGTCGCGGTCTGCGGCTTGACGTCGGGCTTCGCCGAGGGGCCGGTCGAGGGCGCGGGTCCCTTCGGGGTCTCGCAGTGCGCCTCGGCGAGCACGACCTCGCCCTCCACCTCGGCGACGTTCAGGTTCAGCGGGTTCACCGACACCTTCAGCCGGAGCGCGGCCGCGGCGGCGGCGGTCGTGGTGGTCTGCGTACCGGACAGTTCCAGGCTGACGAAGCCGACGCCCGGGACGTCGATCCGGGTGGGGCCGCCCGCCGTCAGGGTGACCTTCTTGCCCAGCGCGGTGACGGATCCGAGCACGTTCGCGTCGGCGACCGGCTTCTTGCCCGCCTCGCAGACGGCCTTGGAGGTGACCTTCTCCACCTCGATGAGGGAGAGCGCCGGCAGCCCGGGGACGTGCACCTTGGCGTGGGCGAGGTTGGCCTCCGCTTCGGCGCGGTTCTTGTCGGCGGTGGCCTTGGCCGTGGCGACGTCGGCCGTCAGCACGTTCACGGGCCGGCCCTGCTCGGCACCGTCGAGGGTGACGGTGAGGGCGGTCTTCTCGGCGGCCTCGGGGGCACTGACCTCGTTGAGGGTGGTCTTCAGCGGTACGTGCACGGCCTTGTTGAGCAGGCGCACGTCCAGTCCGGCCCGCAGGACGACGGCTCCGGAGCTGCCCTCACTCGCGCCGCCGGCGGCGCCCGTGGCGAGGGCGGGCGGCGCGGCGAGCAGGGCCACCGCCCCCGTGGCGAGCAGAACGGCCGCGGGCATGCGGAAGGTGTTGCTGTTCAAGATGGTGGAACCCCCGGGGAGATGGGTGCCGTCGCGCGGCCAATGGGGGACATCGCGAGCGCCGACGGCTTCGACGCTCGAAATCTTTACGCACTGTGAGTGAACGGGCGGCCACCTGACGTGAGTTCACCCCAAAGGGTGGTTTCCATGCACGTATTCGATTTGCTGCGCACCATGCGCCCCGCGAACACTCCCCCACCTCATCCCCGGCCCCCGACCGGGCACTTCTAACGACGGCCGCGCCACCAACGTCACGCCGCCCCGTCAACCCGACGCCTAGGCGCGGACCTCGCCGTTCACGATCACCCGCTCCGGCCGCGCCAGGGCCCGTACGTCGGTACGGGGGTCGGCGGCGTACACCACGAGGTCGGCCGGGGCGCCTTCGGTCAGGCCGGGCCGGCCGAGCCACTCGCGGGCCGCCCAGGCCGTCGCCGAGAGGGCGTCCAGCGGCGGGATCCCGGCCTTGACGAGTTCCGCGACCTCGGCGGCGACCAGGCCGTGCGGCAGGGAACCCCCCGCGTCCGTGCCGACGTACACGGGGACGCCCGCGTCCCAGGCGGCCCGCACCGTGTCGTACCGCCGCTCGTGGAGCCGCCGCATGTGCGCCGACCAGCGGGGGAACTTCGCGTCGCCGCCCGCCGCCAGCTTCGGGAACGTCGCGATGTTGACCAGGGTCGGCACGATCGCCACCCCGCGTTCCGCGAACAGCGGGATGGTGTCCTCGGTGAGCCCGGTGGCGTGCTCGACGCAGTCGATGCCCGCCTCGACGAGGTCGCGCAGCGCGTCCTCGGCGAAGCAGTGCGCGGTGACGCGGGCGCCGAGCCGGTGCGCCTCGGCGATGGCCGCCTCGACCTCGGCACGCGGCCAGCAGGCCGTCAGGTCGCCGGCGTCGCGGTCGATCCAGTCGCCGACCAGCTTCACCCAGCCGTCGCCGCGCCGCGCCTCCCGGGCGACGTACGCGACCAGGTCGGCGGGCTCGATCTCGTGGGCGTAGTTGCGGATGTAGCGCCGGGTCCGGGCGATGTGCCGGCCCGCGCGGATGATCTTGGGGAGGTCGGCGCGGTCGTCGATCCAGCGGGTGTCGGAAGGGGATCCCGCGTCACGGATGAGGAGGGTGCCCGCGTCCCGGTCGGTCAGGGCCTGCGCCTCGGCGGTCTGCGCGTCGACCGGGCCGTGGGCGTCCAGGCCCACGTGGCAGTGCGCGTCGACCAGCCCGGGCAGCGCCCAGCCGGTGACGGTGGTGATCTCGCGGGCGGCGCGCGGCCGCTCGTAGGAGATCCGCCCGCCGACGATCCACAGCTCGTCGCGCGCCTCGTGGGGCCCGACGAGCACCCGTCCCTTCACATGGAGCACACCGCTCTGATCACTCATGTCGGCACCCTACGCGCGTGCTGGGTACGCTCACCCGGTAACCCCGGACGAAGAGAGCACCGCCGTGACCCACCCCCTCCTGGACCTTCCGCCGCTCAGCGCCGGGCACTTCGCGTCGATCGAGCGGGGGGTCGCGGCGCTGCTCGGCACCCGGCACGACGTGGTGATCACCCAGGGCGAGGCGCTGCTGCCGCTGGAGGGCTGCATCCGCTCGGGGGCGCGGCCGGGGTCGACGGCGCTGAACGTCGTGACCGGGCCGTACGGGACCACGTTCGGCAACTGGCTGCGCGACGCCGGGGCGAACGTGGTGGACCTGGCGGTGCCCTTCGACACGGCGGTGACCGGCGAGCAGGTGGCCCGGGCCCTGGCCGCGCGTCCGGAGATCGACTTCGTCTCGCTGGTGCACGCCGAGGCGGCCACCGGCAACACGAACCCGGTCGCGGAGATCGGCGAGGCGGTACGGGCCCACGGGGCGCTGTTCATGCTGGACGCGGTGGCTTCGGTGGGCGCGGAGCCGCTGCTGCCGGACGCGTGGGGCGTGGACCTGTGCGTGATCGGCGCCCAGAAGGCGATGGGCGGTCCGGCGGGGGTCTCGGCGGTGTCGGTCTCGGACGGTGCGTGGGAGCGGTTCGCCGCGAACCCGGCGGCTCCGCGGCGCTCGTACCTCTCCCTCCTGGACTGGAAGGAGCGCTGGATCGACGGCGGGCGCAAGGCGCTGCCGCACGCGCCCGCGCAGCTGGAGATGCTGGGACTGGAGGCCTGCCTGGACCGGATCGCGGCCGAGGGCTCGGCGGCGGTGCTGCGGCGGCACGCGTCCGCCGCCCGGGCCACCCGGGCTGGGGCGGCCGCGCTGGGCGTCGCCCCGTGGGTCGGGGACCCGGCGCAGGCGGCGCCGGTGGCGACCACGCTGCGCGTCGCGGACGCCGCGCTGGTGGTGGGGAAGGCCCTGTCGGCGGACCCGGCGGCTCCGCTCGCGGCGGGCGGCGGTGCGCTGGCCGGGGAGATGGTCCGGGTCAACCACTACGGCCCGGCGGCCACCCCGGAGGCGGTGGCCTCCGCCCTGCGCGCCCTGGCCGCGGCCCTGTCCGCCGACCCGGCCCCGGCCCTGGCGGCGGCTTCGGCGGCCTGGAGCTAGCCCCGGCAGGGCCGCCGGACGCCGGGACGCCCTGTGGCGACTCCGTCGCCCGGCGACCGGCCCGCGGCCCGGACACCGGGGCGCGGATGCCGGGGCGCGGATGCCGGGGCGCGGATGCCGGGGCGCGGATGCCGGGGCGGATGCCCGGTGGCGGCCCGGCCGCCCGGCGGTGATCCGTCAGCCTTCGAGGGCGTTGAGCAGGCGGTCGACGTCCGCCTCCGTGTTGTAGAGGTGGAAGGAAGCCCGGAGCGCGCCGGCGCGGACGGCCGTGACGATCCCCGCTTCGAGGAGCGCGGGCTCGCGGTCGGCGAGGCCCGGAACGGAGACGATGGGGGCCCCGCCCGGCACGGCTTCGTGGCCGAGGCGGGCGAGTCCGGCCCGGTAGCGGGCCGCGAGGGCGGTGTCGTGCGCGTGCACGGCCTCGATGCCGACCCGCTCCAGCAGGGCGAGCGAGGGCTCGGCGGCGTGGTAGGGGAGGAAGGCCGGGGACTCGTCGAACCGGCGCGCGTCCGAGGCGAGTTGGCGCATCGGGCCGTAGGTGGCGTCCCACATCGACTCCGCCGCCACCCAGCCGGCGTGCAGCGGGACCAGCCCGCTCTGGGCCTCCTCGGAGACCGTGAGGTACGAGGCTCCGCGGCCGCCGAGCAGCCACTTGTACCCGGCGGTGACCGTGTACGCGTAGGGCGAGGCGTCGAAGGGCAGCCACCCTGCGGCATGGGTCGCGTCGACGAGCACCCGCGCCCCGTGCGCGGCGGCGGCCGCGCGGACGGCGGCGAGGTCGGCGGTGCGCCCGTCGGCGGACTGTACGGCGCTCAGCGCGACCAGCGTGGTGCCCGCGTCCACGGCTTCGGCGAGGGACTCCAGCGGGGCGAAGCGGACCTTGAGGTCGCCGCGCACCACGAAGGGGTTCATGACGGAGGCGAAGTCGCCCTCGGGGACGAGGACTTCGCAGCCGGCCGGCAGCGAGGCCGACACCAGACCCACGTGCGCGGCGACGGACGAGCCGACGGCCACCCGCCCGGCGTCGACCCCGACCAGGCGGGCGAAGGCGGCCCGGACCCGGTTCACGCGGTCGAAGTCGCCGAATCCGGCGGGCAGTCCGGCCCCGGAGGCCTCGGCCAGCGCGCGCACCTCGGCCACGGCGGCACGCGGGAGGATCCCGCTGGTGGCCGTGTTGAGGAAGGTGGTGGTGTGCGCGAACTCGGCGCGGCACAGGTCGGAGAGTGGGAGATCCATGGCGTCAACTCTGCGCCAGGAGCTACCCAAAGTCCATTGTCTTTATATGCACGTAAGCCCCAAGGATGTCTTATGGGGCTGGGGAGGGGCGCCCGACCCCGAAGGGGTACGGCCGCCCCTCCCCCGGGCGGCTCAGGCCTGGGGAACGGCGCAGGCCCCGCCCGGCTCGCAGACCTCGGCGGCCTCGTCCTGCCGGACCGGCTCGCGGCCGGCCCAGGCCTGCTCCAGCGCCTGGGTGAAGACCTCGGCGGGCTGGCCGCCGGAGATGCCGTAGCGGCGGTCGAGGACGAAGAACGGCACGGCGTTGGCACCCAGTTCGGCCGCCTCGCGCTCGTCGGCCCGTACCTCGTCGGCGTAGGCGGAGTCGTCGGCGAGGACCGCGCGGGCCTCCGCCCCGTCCAGCCCGGCCTCGACGGCGAGCTCGACCAGCACCTCGGGGTCGAAGACCGACCGCTCCTCGGCGAAGTTGGCCCGGTAGGCGAGGTCGAGCAGCTCCTCCTGGCGGCCGCGGGCGGCGGCCAGGTGCAGCAGGCGGTGGATGTCGAAGGTGTTGCCGTGGTCCCGGCCCTCGGTCCGGTACGTCAGCCCCTCGGCGCGGGCGCTCGCCGCGACGTGCTCCTCCATGCCGCGCGCCTCGTCCAGGGTGCGGCCGTACTTGCGGGCGAGCATCTCCAGGACGGGGGCGGTGACGCCCTTGGCTCCGTTCGGGTCGAGTTCGAAGGACCGGAAGACGACCTCCACCTCGTCGCGGTGCGCGAACGCGGCCAGCCCCTTGGTGAAACGGGCCTTGCCGATGTAGCACCAGGGGCAGGCGATGTCGCTCCAGATCTCGACGCGCATGATCCTTCTTCTCTCCGGGTTCTGAGGGGATGGAACAGATGAAACGGGGGATGAAACGGTTTTTGCTTCAACCAATCCCTCTCCCGTCTCATTCCCCGGACGCGCTGGCCACCTCCAGCCAGAGCGTGCGGTGGGTGCCGGAGGCGGCGTCGGCCGGGTCGGGGCGCCAGCCGTGGGCCGCGTAGAAGGCCTGGGCGCGCAGGTTGTGGGCGTAGACCTCCAGGCGGACTCGCTCGATCCCGGCGCGGCGCCAGGCGACGAGACAGGCGGCGTGCAGGGCGGCGCCGGTGCCGCTGCCCCAGTGGTCGGGGTCGACGTGCAGCTGGGTGAGGGTGGTCTCGCCGTCGGCGGTGAGGAAAGCTGCCTCCCCGGTGACCGTGCCGTCCCGCTCCGCGCAGAAGACCCGGCCCTGTGCCCGGTCCCGGCCCACGGCCCGGGACCAGCCCTCGCGGGTCCGCGCCAGCTCGGCTTCACCGCTGTAGGCCTGCTCGGGGACGCGACCCCGGTAGTAGGTGGCGCGCGCCCGGGTGTGCAGGGCGGCGATGGCGGCGACGTCGGCGGGGAGCGCGGTCCGGATCATGGGAGGGAGAACGCGCCGGGAACCCCGTTGGGTTCCCGGCGCGCGGCCCCCGCACGGGCGGCGGCTACTTCTTCAGCCAGGCCGCCATCATCTTCTGGGCGATCGGCGCGGCCAGCCTGCCGCCGCCGATCTCGGAGCGGTCGGTGTCCGAGTTCTCGATCATCACGGCGACGGCGATCTGCTTGCCGCCCGCCTTGCCGTACGAGGTGAACCAGGCGAGCGGCGGGATGTTGTTGCCCACGCCGCGCTGGGCGGTGCCCGTCTTGCCGCCCACCTCGGCGCCCGCCACCTGGGCGGGCTTGCCGCCGCCCTCGGCAGCGACCGTGCGCATGGCGTCCTGGAGCATCGAGGCGGTCTTCGCGTTCATGACCTGGTCCGCCTTCGGGTCCTTGAAGCTCTCCAGCACGTTGCCGTCCGCGTCGGTCACCTCGGAGACCATGTGCGGGGCGACGAGCTTGCCGCCGTTCTCGATCGCGGCGGTCACCATGGCCATCTGGAGCGGGGTGGCCTGCACGTCGAACTGGCCGATACCCGTCTGCGCGACCTGGTCGACGGACATCTTCTTCGACGGGTACTTGCTCGGCGGGTTGGTGCGGACCGGGGTGTCGATCTGGACGTTGAACCCGAGCTTCTCGGCCATCGCACGCATCTTGTCCTGGCCGAGCTTGGAGGCCAGCTCCGCGAAGACGTTGTTGCAGGACAGTTTGAGGGCGGTGCGGGCCGAGACGTTGTTGCAGGCCGCGTCGCCCGCCTCGCTGGGCAGGTTCGTCCGGGTGCCCGGGATCGTGTACGGGGCCGCGATGCCGGTCGGCGTGTCGATGCTGGTGACCAGCCCGTTCTCGATCGCCGCGGCCAGGGTGACCAGCTTGAAGGTGGAGCCGGGGGCCTGCGGCTTGCGCAGCGCCACGTTCTCCATGGCCTTGCCCTGGTCGGCGGACAGCTCCGCCCAGGCCGCATTGTCGGTGGCGCCCGTGATGCGGCCCGGATCGTACGAGGGGTTGTTCACCACGGCGAGGATCTCGCCGGTCGCCGGGTCGATGGCCACGGCCGCGCCCTGCTTGCCCTGGAGGCCGTCGTAGGCCGCCTTCTGGACGTCCTTGTCGATGGTCGTCAGGACGTTGCCCGGATCGGCGCGCTTGTTGGTGAGGACGTCCATCATCGTCTTGAGGCGGCTGTCGGAGCCGTTGAGGATGTTCTTGTAGACGCCCTCCAGCAGGGTCGTCCCGTAGGCCTGGGAGCTGTAGCCGGTGATCGGCGCGTAGAGCGGGCCGTCGAGGTACGTCCGCTTGTACCCGAAGTCCTTGCCGCCCGTCTTCGTGGAGCCGGTGATCGCCTCCCCGCCCACGATGATGTTCCCCAACGGGTTCTCGTACTGCCCGATGAGGTTGCGCCGGTTGTTCTTGTCGTCTGCGAGGGCCTGGCCTTGGTATGCCTGCACCCAGGTGACCCGCACCAAAAGGGCCAGCACCAGAAGCAGACAGAAGACCGACGCACGCCTGATCGTCTTGTTCATCCCCCGGAAGGACGCGCGGGCGGCCCCAGGCGTTCCGCTCTGCCCCGATTGTGGCGGAGTTCTCAGCTTTTCCTCATGATGAAGCCCCCCTCGTAGGCGGCGATGACCGCCTGGGTGCGGTCACGGGAGCCGGTCTTGGCGAGGACGGCCGCCACATGCGTCTTGACGGTCTGCGGGCCGACGCCCAGGTGCTCGCTGATCTCCTGGTTCGACAGTCCAGCGGCCATCAGGCGCAGGACGTCGGCCTCGCGGTCCGTGAGCCGGGACGCCCAGGGCGGGGCGGCGGGCCCCCGTCCCGCCGTGTGCGCGGCGGCCAGGGAGCGGACGGCGGCCGGGAAGAGCAGCGAGTCCCCGCGGGCGACGAGGCGGACCGCGCCGATCAGCTCGTCGGGCTCGGCCCTCTTGAGGAGGAACCCGCTGGCGCCCGCGCGCAGCGCGTCGTACACGTAGGCGTCGTTCTCGAAGGTGGTGACGACCACGATCCGGGGCGGCTCGGGCATGGTCGCGAGGATCTGCTCGGTGGCCCGGATGCCGTCGATCTCCGGCATCCGGACGTCCATGAGCACCACGTCGGGCGCCAGCGAGCGGACCAGCGGGACGGCCTCGGCGCCGGTGGCGGCCTCCCCCACGACCTCCATATCGGGCTCGGCGTCGAGGATGACCCGCAGGGCGGTACGGACCATCCGCTCGTCGTCGGCGACGAC
>NZ_JBHWBP010000228.1:0-12526 GCF_042735575.1 Streptomyces sp. NPDC059564
GCGACCCCCGAGGACCCCGCCGGGACCCCGCTGGCCGTCCGCCTCTCGGTCGTCGCCCAGCACCTCGACGGCGCCTGGCGGATACGCCAGTACCACGTGTCGCGGATGGGCTGACCGCCCGCCGGGTAGGCTCCCCGGCGGGAGGCGGGCGATGAGCGCAGCTCCGTACGGGGGAGCGGATCCGGGGCTCTACGGGCCCGGGTCCGTCACCTGGCAGTGCCACGGCGACCCGGTCATGTGGATCGCCGGGGTCCGCGCGCTCTACCTCCAGGCCCTGCACCCGCGCGCCGTGCGCGGGGTCATGGAGAACTCCGACTTCGAGCGTGACGCCTGGGGCAGGCTGCTGCGCACCGCCGACTTCGTCGGCACCCTCACCTACGGCACCACCGAGGCCGCCGAACGGGCCGGAGCCCGGGTCCGCGCCCTCCACCGGCGGCTGTCCGCCACCGATCCGGAGACGGGCGAGCGCTTCCCCGTCGACGATCCCGAACTCCTGCTGTGGGTGCACTGCGCGCAGATCGACAGCTTCCTCCACGTCCTGCGCCGC
Organism: Streptomyces sp. NPDC059564; assembly: GCF_042735575.1. NCBI lineage: Bacteria > Bacillati > Actinomycetota > Actinomycetes > Kitasatosporales > Streptomycetaceae > Streptomyces > Streptomyces sp. NPDC059564. The sequence continues at coordinate 548 of NZ_JBHWBP010000228.1, forward strand.
TCCGGCGCCCCCCTCACCCCGGCCCAGGCCGACCGCTACGTCGACGAGAACCGGGTGAACGCCCGCCTCGTCGGACTCGACCCGGCCGGGGTGCCCGCCGACGCCGCCGCGCTCGCCGCGTACTTCGAGGAGGTCCGCCCCCGGCTCGCCGCCGGGGCCGACGCCCACGCCGTCGACGACTTCCTGCGCGCCCCGCCCGTGCACCCGCTCCTGGTCCCTGGCCGAAACCTGCTGTGGAGACCGCTGGCCGGACTCGCCTACGACCTGCTCCCCGGCTGGGCGCACGGGCTGTACGGGCGCACCGCACCACCCCCGCCCGTCGTCACCCGCCGCCTGCGCCTCACGGGTCGCCTGCTGCGCAGCATTCCCGCAGGTCTGCGCTGGCAGCTGCCTCCAGGTCACATCTTGAAAGCGATGCGCAGGCTGGGCCCCGGGAGCCGCCCCTCCGCGTACACACTGCGTACATCAGCGGCGATACTGGACCGGCCTGGGAGGGCGCGGCACGACAACGGGGGCGGCTTTAAGACATGGCGGAGTCCAGACTGATCCAGGGCCGGTACCGGTCGCTCGATCTGATCGGGCGCGGCGGCATGGGCGAGGTGTGGCGCGCCCGCGACGAGTCGCTGGGCCGGCAGGTCGCGGTCAAGTGCCTCAAGCCCATCGGGCACGAACAGGACGCCCACTTCACCCAGGTGCTGCGCGAGCGATTCCGCCGTGAGGCGCGGGTCGCGGCCTCGCTCCAGCACAGGGGCGTCACCGTCGTCCACGACTTCGGCGACGACAGTGCGGCGGGCGGTCCCCTGTACCTCGTCATGGAACTCCTGGAGGGCCGCAACCTCAGTCAGCTGATGGAGGACAACGAGGCGCGCCCGCTCCCCGTCGACGTGGTCCTCGACGTCGCCGAGCAGATGGCCGCCGCGCTCGGCTACACCCACGACCAGGGCGTGGTCCACCGCGACCTCAAGCCCGCCAACATCATGCGGCTCACCGACGGCACGGTGAAGATCTGCGACTTCGGCATCGCGCGCCTGGCCCACGACATCGGCTTCACCGCCAAGCTCACCGGCGGCGGCATGGCCATGGGCACCCCGCACTACATGTCGCCCGAGCAGATCGCCGGCGGCGAGGTCGACCACCGCAGCGACCTCTACTCCCTCGGCTGCGTGCTCTACGAGATCGCCACCGGAGCCCCGCCGTTCGACCTCGGCGACTCCTGGTCCGTGCTGGTCGGCCACCGCGACTCCGTGCCGGTGCCGCTGCGCGAGCACCGTCCCGAGCTGCCCGAGCACTTCGAGCAGCTCGTCCTGGAACTCCTCGCCAAGCGCCCCGAGGACCGGCCCGGCGACGCCCGCCACCTGCACCGGCGCCTGGTCGAGGCCCGGTTCGGCCCCGGCGGGCCGCCCGCCGCGCCGGCTCCGCTGCCCGCGTGGGCCGAAGGCATGACCGCGGGCCGCAGGGCCGGGATCGAGGCCCGCCCCGCCAGCGGCGAATGGGCCGTCCTCACGGGCTCCTGGACCGCGGCCCGCCCGCTGACGGGCCCGGGATCCGGCTGGAGCTCGGGCGTGGGCCCCGGTCCGGCGTCCAGGTCCGGTGAGCAGCGGATCCTGCGGCCCGCGCCCGCCGAGGACCCGCGGCTCACCGCCGCGTACGGGATCGTGCGTACCGCGGGACCGGAGCGGGCCGACGCGCTCGACGCCGGGCACACCCGCGCGTTCGCCCTCAGTCGCGCCGGCCGCCCCGAGGAGGCCCTGGCCGTGTACGCGGCCGTCGCGCAGGGGCGGGCGAGGGTGCTCGGCCCGGACCACCCCGACACCCTCGCCGCCCGTCAGGAGGAGGCGTACGAACTGGGGCGGCTCGGCCGCCACGGCGAGGCCCACCAGATCTACGACGCGGTGCTCGCGGCCCGGATCCGCACCACCGGCCCGCAGCACCCCGACACCCTGCGCTGCCGCCACAACCTGGCCTGCGCCCTCGGCGCCCTCGGCCGGCACGCCGAGGCCCACGCGGCCGCCGCCGACGTGGCCGCCGACCGCGCCGCCGTGCTCGGCGCAGAGCACCCCGACACGCTGCTGACCCGGTACGAGGCCGCGTACGCCCTCGGCCGGCTCGGCCGCTGGGACGAGGCGCTGACCGGCTTCCGGCACGTGGCCGCCGTACGGGAACGCGTGCTCGGCCGGGACCACCCCGACGCCCTCGCCGCCCGCTACGAGACCGGCATCGCGCTGGGCCGCACCGGCCGCGCCGCCGAGGCCCTCGACCTGTTCCGCTCCCTGGTCCGCGACCGCACCCGGGCCTACGGCGCCGCCGACCCCGAAACCCTGCGCGCCCGGCACGTCCTCGGCGTCAACCTGGGCCGGCTGGAGCGCTGGGAGGAGGCGGTCGACGAGGCCCGCGCGGTCGGCGCCGCCCGTGCCAAGGCCCTGGGCGCCGAGCACCCGGACACCCTGGTCAGCCGGCGCGAACTCGCCGTGGGCCTGGGCCGGCTGGGCCGCTGGGACGAGGCGCTGCCCATCTACCGGGACCTCTCCGGCATCCGCGAACGGTCCCTCGGCGACGAGCACCCCGACACCGCGCTGGCCCACGCCGACGAGGCGCACTGTCTGGAGCGGCTGGGCCAGGTGTGTTACCAAGAGCCATGACAGCCACGAGGGTCTCCCGGGGATTCGCGCACGACGTGTACGACGCGGTGATCGTGGGCGGCGGCCACAACGGCCTGGTCGCCGCCGCCTACCTGGCCCGGGCGGGCCGCTCGGTGCTGGTCCTGGAGAGACTCGGGCACACCGGCGGCGCCGCCGTCTCCACCCGCCCCTTCGCCGGGGTCGACGCCCGCCTCTCGCGCTACTCCTACCTCGTCTCCCTGCTCCCCGCGAAGATCGTCCGGGACCTGGGGCTGCGGTTCAGGGTCCGCCGGCGCACGGTGTCCTCGTACACGCCCCACACCCGCGGCGGGACCCCCGGCGGACTCCTCGTCGGCGGCGGCGAGGACCGCACCCGGGAGTCCTTCGCCCGGCTCACCGGCTCCGAGCGGGCCTACGAGAGCTGGCGGGAGTTCTACGCGATGACGGGCCGGGCCGCCGAACGGATCTTCCCCACCCTCACCGAACCGCTGCCCACGCGCGAGGCGCTACGGGCCCGGCTCGACGACGAGACGGCCTGGCGGACCCTGTTCGAAGAACCCCTCGGCCGGACCCTGGAGGCGCGCTTCGACGACGACCTGGTCCGCGGCGTGGTCCTCACCGACGCCCTGATCGGCACCTTCGCCGACGCCGACGACCCCTCGCTGGTCCAGAACCGCTGCTTCCTCTACCACGTCATCGGCGGCGGCACCGGCGACTGGGACGTCCCCGTCGGCGGCATGGGCGCCCTCACCGACGCCCTCGCCGACGCCGCCCGGACCGCCGGCGCGGAGATCGCCACCGGCCACGAGGCACTGCGGATCCACACCGACGGGACGGCGCCGGCCGAGGTGACCTTCCGTACGGCGGCGGGCGAGGGCACCGTCGTGGGCCGGCACGTGCTGGTCAACGCCTCCCCGCAGGCGCTGTCCGAACTCCTCGCCGAGGAGGCGGATCCGGCCCTCCCGGCCCCCGAGGGCGCCCAGTTCAAGGTCAACATGCTGCTGAGCCGGCTGCCCCGGCTGCGCGACGCCTCCGTGGACCCCCGCGAGGCCTTCGGCGGGACCTTCCACATCGCCGAGGGGTACGAGGAGCTGCGCCGGGCCCACGCCGAGGCCGCCGCCGGCGAACTGCCGTCCGTACCGCCGTCGGAGATCTACTGCCACTCGCTGACCGACCCCTCGATCCTCGGGCCGGAGCTCGCGGAGCAGGGCTGCCAGACGCTCACCCTCTTCGGACTGCACACCCCGGCCCGGCTGTTCGCGAAGGACAACCACCAGGCCCGGGAGGTGCTGCTGACCGCCACCCTGGCCCAGCTGGACGCCCACCTGGCCGAGCCCCTCACCGACTGTCTGGCCTTCGACGCCGACGGCCGCCCCTGCATCGAGGCCAAGACCCCCCTGGATCTGGAACGCGAACTGCGCCTGCCCGGCGGGCACATCTTCCACCGGGACCTGTCCTGGCCCTACGCGCCCCCGGGAGCCGCCGACGCGGGCCGCTGGGGGGTGGAGACCGCCCACCCGAACGTCCTGCTGTGCGGTGCGGGGGCGGTGCGCGGCGGCGGCGTCAGCGGCGTTCCCGGGCACAACGCGGCGATGGCGGTGCTGGGCCGCTGACCGGCGGCCCGTACGTCCGTCAGGCGGGGTCGATGACGACGATCGGGATCTCCCGGTCGGTCTTGGCCTGGTACTCGTCGTACGCGGCCCAGTGCCCGACCATCGTCGGCCAGAACGCGGCCCGCTCCTCGGAGGTGGCGGTGCGCGCGGTGCCCTGGACGACCTTCGGGCCGACCTGGACGCGGACCCGGGGATCGGCGCTCAGGTTCCGGTACCACAGCGGCGCCTCGTCGGCCCCGCCCTTGGAGGCGACGACGAGGTAACGCCCGGAGTCCTCGCCGTAGATGAGCGGGGTGCGCACGGCCTGGCCGGAGACCCGGCCCACGGTGGTGAGGAGGAGGGTCTGGGTGCCGTTCCAGTGCTGGCCCTCGGTGCCGTTCGAGCCCACGTACAGCTTGACGTGGTCCAGCTGCCAGCTTCCGGGCTTGGGGTCCTTGGGGTGGTCCCAGTCGATGTCGGTGCTCACGGTGTGTACCTGCCTTCGTGTTGAACGGTCAACAGTCTCGACAACGAGTACCAACGCCCGTGGGCACGGCCCGCATTCCGGCCGGGCGGGTGAACCGTCCGGCCGGTCCTGCGGGGCGCCCGGTAGGCTTTTTGCATGATCGCTGAACTGCAGTGCGTGGTGCTGGACTGTCCGGAGCCCCTGCGGCTCGCCGAGTTCTACGCCGGCCTGCTGGGCGGGGAGGTCAACCGGCCGGACCGGCGCTGGTCGGTGGACGAGGAGTGGTCCACCCTGCACACCCCGAACGGGCAGGTGCTCTGCTTCCAGCTGGCCGTCGGACACCGGGCGCCGGCCTGGCCCGACCCGGAGCGGCCCCAGCAGTTCCACCTGGACCTCGCCGTCCCGGACCTCGACCGGGGCCAGGAACAGGTCCTCGCCCTCGGCGCCGTCCTCCTGGAACAGGGCCCGGACACCCGCGACTGGCGCGTCTTCGCCGACCCGGCGGGCCACCCCTTCTGCCTGGTCCAGGGCTGACCGGACGGCCGGTCAGTCCGTCGAGCGGGTCCAGCCCGCGGCCTCGACGCGGGCCGCGTCCGCCGGGCGGTCCCCGGCGAAGAGGAGGCGGGCCCGCTCGGCCACCCGGACGACGTCCACGTACACGCCCCGGCCCACGTAGCGGCCGGTCGCGGAGTGCCGGAAGCGGAGTCTGACCTCGCGGCCCGCCCAGGCGGGCAGCGGGGCCTCCAGCCGGTGCCAGATGCGGCCCGACCAGCCGCCCGCGCTGCCCCGCGGCCAGGACTCGGGGGCGCCGCCGGTGCTGCGGACGGTGGTGAAGGGGAGGGGCTCCCAGGCCAGCCCGTCGGCGGACGCCTCCAGGTGGAAGGCGCCCTCCCCGGGCACGGTGTCCCACCACACGGCGCAGCGCAGCCGGGCGCCGCCGGTGGCCGGGGTGAGGGGCGGCAGGGTCAGGGTGCCCGAGCCGCCGGTCTCCATCCCCGAGTACCAGGCCGGGCCGCCGTGCCGGGTGCGGACGGGCACCGCCCGGGCGAGGCGGTTTCCGGTCGCCACCCGGGGCGCGCTGCCGGCCCGCCAGGTCCGCACGGGGTGCACGGAGTTGCCGAGCAGGACCAGGAAGGAGTCGGTCGACGGGTCCAGCACCAGCGAGGTGCCGGTGAAGCCGGTGTGCCCGGCGGAGTGCGGGGTGGCCAGGGCGCCCATGTACCAGTGCTGGTAGAGCTCGAAGCCGAGCCCGTGGTCGTGGCCCGGGAAGGCGGTGTTGAAGTCGGTGAAGAGCAGTTCGACGGAGGCCGGGCGCAGGATGCGCTTGCCCGCGTACACCCCGCCGTCGAGCAGGGCGCGCGAGAGGACCGCCAGGTCCCAGGCGGTGCCGAAGACCCCCGCGTGGCCCGCGACGCCGCCGAGCGCGTACGCGTTCTCGTCGTGGACCTCGCCCCACACCAGCCCCCGGTCCAGGCCCGACCAGGGCGGCCGCTGCACTTCGGTCGCGGCGGTGACCCGGCGCCAGGAGGGCGGGGGGTTGTAGCGGGTGCGGTGCATCCCGAGCGGGCCGGTGATCTCTTCCCGGAGCAGGACGTCCAGCGTGCGGCCGGTGATCCGCTCCAGGAGCAGCTGCAGGGTGATCAGGTTCAGGTCGGAGTACCGGTACACCGTCCCCGGGGTGTCCTGCGGGCGCACCGACCACAGCAGCCTCAACTGCCCCTCACGGGTGGACTCCTGGTAGAAGGGCGCCCACGAGCGCAGTCCCGAGGTGTGGGTGAGCAGCTGGCGGACCGTGACGGCCTCCTTGCCCCCGCCCGTGAACTCGGGGAGGTACCGCTCGACGGGGGCCTCCAGATCCAGGCGGCCGCGCTCCATCTGCTGCACGGCCAGCAGGGAGGTGAACAGCTTGCTCAGCGAGGCCAGGTCGAAGACGGTGTCCTCGGTCATGGCGATCCGCTCGGCGGCGGGGAACTCCCTCGGCCGGTCGGTGTGGCCGTCGTAGTCGGCGTACCGGACGGCGTCGCCCATCGCCCGGTGCAGGGCGATGGTGCGGCCGCGCCCCGCGAGGACCACGGCCCCGGCGTAGTAGGGGTGTTCGGGGGAGGGGCCGAGGAAGCGCCGCGCCTCCTCGGCGACGCCCTCCAGGTGCCGCTCCAGCAACCCCGCCTGACGGGCGGAGCCGTAGCGCAGCCGCAGCCCCTGCAGGGCCCGCCGCTCGGCCGCGCCGCCGCCCGCCGCCGCGCCCTGCCCGGGCAGGGCGGCGTGCAGCACCAGCACCCCGCCCAGCGCCAGCAGCCGCGCCCCGAGCCGTCTGCGGCTGAGTCCGCCACCGCCTCCGGCCGCCCGTGATCCCGTACCGGATCCCGTACCCGAACCGTCCATGTCCGGCCCTCCTGTTCCTGCCCGCGCACGCTACTGGCTATCTGCCCGCCCGCCGGGCACCCTCCGCACCGACCGGCCGTCAAAGAATCTGACACAGCATCAGAAAATCTCTTCCCTCGGCCGCCGCCCTGCGGCATCCTCACCGCCATGGAGACGGAGCTGAGCAGAAAACTGGGAGTCGAGCACGCCATCTTCGGCTTCACGCCCTTCCCGGCGGTCGCCGCGGCCATCACCCGCGCGGGCGGATTCGGCGTCCTCGGCGCCGTCCGCTACACCGCCCCCGACGACCTCAGACGCGACCTCGACTGGATGCAGGAACACACCGACGGCAGGCCCTACGGGCTCGACGTGGTCATGCCCGCGAAGAAGGCCGTGGACGGCATCAGCGAGGCCGACATCGAGGCGATGATCCCGGCCGGGCACCGCGCCTTCGTCCGCGACACCCTCGCCAAGCACCACGTACCCGAACTGGCCGAGGGCGAGGCCTCCGGCTGGCGGATCACCGGCTGGATGGAACAGGTCGCCCGCAACCAGCTCGACGTCGCTTTCGAGTACCCCATCAAACTCCTGGCGAACGCCCTCGGTTCCCCGCCCGCCGACGTCATCGCGCGCGCCCACGACCACGGCGTCCTCGTCGCCGCCCTCGCCGGCAGCGCCAAGCACGCCCGCCGCCACGCCGAAGCCGGCATCGACGTCGTCGTCGCCCAGGGGTACGAGGCCGGCGGCCACACCGGGGACATCGCCACCATGGTCCTGGTCCCCGAGATCACCGAAGCCGTCGCCCCGCTGCCGGTCCTGGCCGCCGGCGGCATCGGCAGCGGCGAGCAGATCGCCGCGGGCCTCGCGCTCGGCGCCCAGGGCGTCTGGCTGGGCTCCCTCTGGCTCACCACCACCGAGGCCGACCTGCACTCCCGCGCCCTCACCGAGAAGCTCCTGGCCGCCGGATCCGGTGACACCGTCCGCTCCCGGGCCCTCACCGGGAAGCCCGCGCGCCAGCTGCGCACCGAGTGGACCGACGCCTGGGACGACCCGGACGGGCCCGGCGCCCTGCCCATGCCGCTCCAGGGCCTCCTCGTCGCCGAGGCCGTCTCCCGGATCCAGAAGTACGAGGTCCAGGCGCTGCTCGGCACCCCCGTCGGCCAGATCGTCGGCCGGATGAACAGCGAACGCAGCGTCCGGGCCGTCTTCGACGAGCTCACCGCCGGCTTCGAACGTGCCATCGACCGCGTCAGCCGCATCGCCGGCCGGGCCTGAGAGAGGAAGCGAACGCGATGACCGACGCACAGCCCCCCAACGGGTTTTGGGCGCAGGCCGCTGCCGACCCGGACCGCACCGTCCTCGTCACCCCCGAGGGCGAGGAATGGTCCGCCGGACGGCTGCACGCCGACGTCAACCGGCTCGTCCACGGCCTGCGCGCCGCCGGACTGGAGCGCGGCGACGTCTTCGCCGTCGTCCTGCCCAACGGCGTCGAGTTCCTCACCGCCTACCTCGCCGCCTCCCAGGCCGGGTTCTACCTCGTCCCGGTCAACCACCACCTCGTCGGCCCCGAGATCGCCTGGATCGTCTCCGACTCCGGCGCCAAGGTCCTCATCGCCCACGAACGCTTCGCCGAGGCCGCCACCGCCGCCGCGGACGAGGCCGCCCTGCCCGCAGGCCACCGCTACGCCGTCGGAGCCGTCCCCGGCTTCCGCCCGTACGCCGAACTCCTCGACGGCCGGCCCGCGACGCCCCCGGACGGCCGCACCCTCGGCTGGGTCATGAACTACACCTCCGGCACCACCGGCCGCCCCCGCGGCATCCGCCGCCCGCTGCCCGGCAAGCTCCCCGAGGAGACGTACCTGGGCGGCTTCCTCGGCATCTTCGGCATCCGCCCCTTCGACGACAACGTCCACCTCGTCTGCTCGCCGCTCTACCACACCGCCGTGCTCCAGTTCGCGGGCGCGTCCCTGCACATCGGGCACCCGCTGATCCTCATGGACAAGTGGAGCCCCGAGGAGATGCTGCGCCTGATCGACCGGTACGCCTGCACGCACACCCACATGGTCCCCACCCAGTTCCACCGGCTGCTCGCGCTCCCGCAGGAGACGAAGGACGCCTACGACGTCTCCTCCATGCGGCACGCCATCCACGGCGCCGCCCCCTGCCCCGATCACGTCAAGCGGGCGATGATCGACTGGTGGGGCCGCTGCGTGGAGGAGTACTACGCGGCCAGCGAGGGCGGCGGCGCCTTCGCCACCGCCGAGGACTGGCTGAAGAAGCCGGGAACCGTCGGCCGGGCCTGGCCGATCAGCGAGCTCGCCGTCTTCGACGACGACGGGAACCGGCTGCCCCCGGGCGAACTCGGCACCGTCTACATCAAGATGAACACCGGCGGCTTCAGCTACCACAAGGACGAGGGCAAGACGAAGAAGAACCGCATCGGCGACTTCTTCACCGTCGGCGACCTCGGCCTGCTCGACGAGGAGGGTTACCTCTTCCTCCGCGACCGCAAGATCGACATGATCATCTCCGGCGGGGTGAACATCTACCCCGCCGAGATCGAGTCCGCCCTGCTCACCCATCCGGCGGTCGCGGACGCCGCGGCCTTCGGCATCCCGCACGACTCCTGGGGCGAGGAGGTCAAGGCCGTCATCGAGCCCGCCGAGGGCTTCGAGGCGGGCGACGCGCTGGCCGCCGAGATCCTGCACCACTGCGAACGGCAGCTCGCCGGATACAAGCGCCCGAAGTCGGTCGACTTCATCGAGACCATGCCCCGCGACCCGAACGGCAAGCTCTACAAGCGACGGCTGCGCGACCCCTACTGGGAGGGCCGCGAACGCGCCGTGTGAGCGGCCCCGCCACGCCCGGGGGCGGCGTGAGAAGTGCCACGTCAGGGCCCCCGGGGCGGTGCACGCGCCGCACCGGGGGGACACTTCTGGCAAGTTGGCAGATATGAGTACGGCAACGCACAGATCCCCCCTGACCGACTGGACCCTGCTCGTCCCCGTGGTGGCGCTCGTCGCGCTCGTCTTCAGCTGGGGCCGCGACCTCTCCCCGGTCGCGGTGGTGCTGGTCTCCCTCTGCCTCGCCGGGGCCGTCCTGGCGGCCGTCCACCACGCCGAGGTCGTCGCCCTCCGGGTCGGCGAACCCTTCGGCTCGCTCGTCCTCGCCGTCGCCGTCACTGTCATCGAAGTGGCCCTGATCGTCACCCTGATGGCCGACGGCGGCGACAAGACGGCCTCCCTCGCCCGCGACACCGTCTTCGCCGCCGTCATGATCACCTGCAACGGCATCGTCGGCCTGTCCCTGCTCGTCGGGGCGCTGCGCAACCGGGTCGCCGTCTTCAACGCGGAGGGCTCCGGCGCCGCCCTGGCCACCGTCGCCACCCTCGCCGTACTCAGCCTGGTCCTGCCGACCTTCACCACCAGCAAGCCCGGCCCCGAGTTCTCCACGGCCCAGCTCACCTTCGCCGCCGTCGCCTCGCTCGCCCTCTACGGGCTGTTCATCGCCGTCCAGACCGTCCGCCACCGGGACTACTTCCTGCCCGTGGACACGGAACGGCGCACCGCCGAGGCCGCCGCCCGCGCGGCCGGTGACACCGACGGCGACGGGGAGCACGCCGAGCCGCCCACCGCCCGCGCCGCCCTGGCCAGCCTCGGGCTGCTGCTCGTCGCCCTCGTCGCGGTCGTCGGCAACGCCAAGGCCGTCTCCCCGACCATCGAGAAGGGCGTCGCCGACGCCGGACTCCCCAACGCCGTCGTCGGCGTGATCATCGCCCTGCTGGTACTGCTCCCCGAGACCCTCGCCGCCGTCCGCGCCGCCCGCCGCGACCGGGTGCAGACCAGCCTCAACCTGGCGTACGGCTCCGCCATCGCGAGCATCGGCCTGACCATCCCGGCCATCGCCCTGGCCTCGATCTGGCTGACCGGGCCGCTGCTGCTCGGCCTCGGCCCGATCCACATGGTGCTGCTCGCCCTGACGGTGGTGGTCAGCGCCCTGACGATCGTGCCCGGCCGGGCTACCCTGCTCCAGGGCGGGGTGCACGTCGTCCTGCTGGCGGCCTACCTGTTCCTCGCCGTCAGCCCCTGACCGGAGCCGGCCCCTCCACCACGGGGGAGGAGGGGCCGTCCGGGCGGGTCAGCGCCGCTCGCGCGGCCACACCACCTTCAGCCGGGGCGAGGTGAGGACGTCCCGCTCGCAGAACCGCGAGGTCACCCAGCGCTCCCGCGAGAACCGCCGGGTCTGGTCGGCGGAGAAGGGCGAGGATCCGAGTCTTGGGCTTGGTGGGGTTCTTGCCCGGGCGGACCGGTCGGCCGTAGCGGCGTCCCCAGTCCTCATCGACCAGCTCGTCCAGCAGGTGAGGGGAGGTGCCGGCGGCTTCTTCCAGTGCGGCGCGGGCCGCCTCGGTGATCAGTTCCAGGCGGGTCAGGTCACGCACCGCGGCCAGGACATGGGTGGAATCGGTGCGCTGGGTGGTGCGCCCGTGTACCAGGCCGGGCCTCCTTGAGGCGGGCCAGTGCGAGGTCGAGGAGGCGGTCAGCACGGTCGCCTTCGGCGAGACGGTCGCGGAAATCGGCCAGTACGCTGTGGTGGAACCCGGGGTCGTCCAGTTCCATGGCCATCGCGTACTTGAAGTCGATGCGGCAGCGGACCGCCTCGGCGGCCCGCCGGTCCGACAGGCCGAGCAGGAACTGCAGCACACAGACGGTAGCCAGTTGAGCAGGCGAGAGACCCGGACGCCCGTCACGCGGGTACCAGTCAGCGAAGTCCTCGTCGCGCCACAGCCCGTCCAGCCGGTCTCTCACCCACATCGCTGTGGTGCCACCCGGGTTGCTCGCCCGCGCGATCTGTGCGGTCAGAGAGGGGACTTGCTCACCGGAACGGGGGCGGAGGGACAACGGGCACCTCGACGACTGCATCGGTCACTGGAACAGCCCGAGCA